>JALEIQ010000108.1 GCA_022769795.1 Clostridiales bacterium | reverse complement strand
ATCAGCGAGCAGGTGCGCCGCGAGGTGGATCACATCATCCGGGAACAGCTCTCTGACCCGCGGATTCAGGGCACGTACAGCGTAACACGTGCCGAGGTAACGCGTGATTTGCGCTATGCCAAAATCTATGTGAGTATCCTGGAGGAGGAAAACCGCGCGCCCATGATGCAGGCGCTTAAAAAGGCGGCTGGCTTTGTGCGCCATGAGCTGGGGCAGAGCATGATTATTCGCTATGCGCCGGAAATCCTTTTTGAACTGGATAACAACATTGAGTATGGCATACACATCGCATCTGTGCTCAAGCAGGTGCGCCCGGAGGAAGAAACGGATGAGCAACAGGGCGATGACTGAAATGGAACGGGACGAGGAAAATAAGGTGCTGTCCGCCGTGCAAGCGGCGGGCAGCGTCTTGCTGTTTTGCCATATCTCGCCGGATGGCGATACGCTGGGAAGCGCGCTGGCGCTGAAATGCAGGCTTGAGCGCATGGGCAAGGCCGTGCGGCTGATGCTGGATGGAGAAGTGCCGCAGAAGCTGGATTTCCTGCCGGGCGCGGGCAGCGTTGAAAAGCCTGACGGCCGCGTGTGGGCGGCGGATTTGGCCGTCGCGGTGGATGTAAGCTGCCGGGAACGTCTGGGCGCATGCGAGCCCTTTTTTGCGGCTGCCGGGGGCACGGCAGTGGTGGATCATCACGGAACCAATACCGGCTTTGGCGGTTTGAACCTGATAGACGGAGCCGCGCCCGCGACGGCGGTGGTAATGTTCCGGCTGTTTGAAAAAATGCGGCTTGTGTTAAGCCGCGAGGAAGCGGTGTGCCTCTACACCGCGCTTGCTACGGATACGGGCAACTTCGTGTATGACAGCACCAACGCCGAGAGCTTTGCCATCATGAGCGCGCTGATGGAGGCCGGGCTGCCCCTGGCTGATTACAGCCGGAGGCTGTTTCGCGTGAAGGAGCTGCCCTTTGTGCGCCTGCTTGGGCTGGCGCTGCCCAGCCTGTGCCTTACAAGCGGCAACCGGGTGGCGGGACTTAGACTATCCCGGGCGCAGATGAAGGCAGCGGGCGCGACGGACGGCCATACGGAGGGGTTGGTGGACTACGCCATAGACCTGGAAGGGGTAAAGCTGGCATACTTTGCGCGCGAGATGGAGGACGGGCGCACAAAGGTGAGCTTGCGCTCGCTGGAGCCCTATCACGTGGATGGCGTGGCGGCGCGGTTTGGCGGCGGCGGCCACCGGCTTGCCAGCGGCCTGACGGTGAATATGCCGCTGGAGGAAGCGTCGCGCGTCATAGAGGAGGCGCTGGCGCAGGTCTGTGAGGATGCGCTATGAGCCAGGCCGGAAGGCCGCTGTGCGGCTTTTTGAACGTGCTGAAGCCGCCGGGCATGTCCTCGGCGCAGGTGGTTGGCACGGTGCGCAGAATGCTTAACGGCGCGAAGGTGGGGCATGCCGGCACGCTGGATCCCGAGGCGGCGGGCGTGCTGCCGCTGATGGTTGGCAAGGCCGCGCGCCTGTTTGACTACATGCAGGATAAGGAGAAGGCCTATGTGGCCGAGGTTGCCTTTGGCGTGGCCACGGATACGCAGGACGCGCAGGGCACAGTAACCGCCGCAGGCGAAAACTGGCCTGACGAAGCCGCGCTGAGAGCGGCGCTTGAACGGTTTACGGGCACCTTTTTGCAAACGCCGCCCATGTTCAGCGCGCTCAAGCAGGACGGCAGGCGGCTGTACGAGCTGGCGCGCAGCGGCGTTGAACGGGAGATTCCGCCGCGCGAGGTAACGGTGCACGCGCTTGAGCTGCGGGCGATGACGCAGCCCCACGCGGCGCTTTTGGCCGTGCGCTGCTCCAAGTGCTTTTATGTGCGCACGCTATGCCATGATCTGGGCAAGGCCGTTGGGTGCCCGGCGCATATGCGCTTTTTGCTGCGAACGCAAAGCGGGCCGTTTACCCTGGAAACAGCGCATACCCTGGAGGCGCTTGAGCGGGCGCGGGAACAGGATCGCCTTTGCGATTTGCTCTTGCCGCCGCAGGCCGCCCTGGCGCACCTGCCCATGGCGCAGGTTCCCACCGGGCTGGAAAAGGCCGTGCGTAACGGCGGCCATCTCCCGTGGCGGCGCTTCAAAACGCTTGCCGGCACCCAGGCGGAGCAGGGAAGCCCCTTTTGCCTGTGGATGGACGGCGCGCTGTGCGGCGTGGCGCAGCGGCAGGGCGATGAGATTAAGCTAAGGACGTGGCTCGGGGAATAATCCGGGCCGGAGGGAGGACAAGCGATGCAGGTCGTGCTGGACGGACGGTATCACGCGGAGCGCAGCGTTGTGGCGCTGGGCATGTTTGACGGCGTACACATCGGCCACAAGGTGCTGCTCCAAAAGGGAAGGGCGCTGGCGAATCGCCAGAACGCTCCGCTGGCGGTATGTACATTTATGGAACATCCGCTTACCCTGATCGCGCCGGAAAAATGTCCGCCGCTGCTGACTACCTTTGACGAGCGGGTGAAGCTGATGGAGGCGCTGGGCGTGGACGTGCTGTATGCCATGCCCTTTGACCGCAATGTAATGGACATGCCGCCGGAGGACTATGTGGGCCAGCTGGTGAGGCGCTTCCATCCCACGGATGTGGTATGCGGCTATAACCATACCTACGGCAGGCAGGGCAAGGGCACGCCCGCGCTGCTGAGCGCGCTGGGCGATGCGTTGGGCTTTGCGACCTCCGTGGTGCCCAAGATTACGCTGGATGGCGGCGAGGTGAGCTCCACCGCCATTCGCGCGCTGCTGGCGCAGGGCGACGCGGCGCGCGCCGCCAGGCTGCTGGGCAGGCCGTTCATGCGGCAGGCCGCGGTGGTGCTTCGCGAGGGCGAGCGCTTCATGCTGCGCATGACACCCAATGGCAAGCAGGATGTGCCGCACGGCAAGTATCGGGCCGTCTGCTCGAATGGCGAAAGGCGTTGGCCAGCGCTGGTATGCGTGCAGAGCGAGGGCCGGGCGCTGTGCCGTCTGCCGCAGGAAACGCAGGAGCATGATGAATGGATGATTGATTTTCTTGCGAATGTGGCGTTGAAGTTTTAGGCGAAGGGGAGAGGGCGATGACGTACAGAGGATTGTCCGCGCGCAGGGCGGCCTATTGGGTTTTGCTTGCGTTGTTGCTGACGGCAGGGGGCTTTCTGCTGTTTTTCAACCTGGACGGCGCGGCGCTCAGCGATTGCGATGAGGCGCGGCACGGGGTTAGCGCGTATGAAATGCTGCAAAGCGGCGACTATGTGGTAACCACCTTTGACGGCGAGCCGGACTACTGGAACCTGAAGCCGCCGCTTTCGGAATACCTGATCCTGCTGGGTTACCAGCTATTTGGCTTCGGCGCGACGGGGCTCCGCTTTTACAGCGCGTTAAGCGTGATGCTCATGATGTTGATTCTATCGTTGTGGCTGAAAAGGCGCTATGGAGGAGTGGCCAGCCTGACGGCGCTACTGGTGCTTTTGGGATGCGAATGGGTATACGGCCATCATTTTGGACGCGCGGGCGACGCGGACGCGCTGATGATGCTGTTTTATGTGATCGCCATGCTGTTTATGCTGGAAAGCGGACGCGACGTGCGCATGCTCTATGGCAGCGCGATCTGCTTTGGGCTGGCCTTCCTGAGCAAAAGCTGGCACGCCGCCATGATTCCCGCTACCTGCTTTGCCTATGTGTGCGTAACGGGACAGATTCGGAAGCTGCGTGTGAAAAATTATCTGCTGCTGATCCTGCTGGGCGTGCTGCTCATTTTGCCCTGGGCGGTCGCGCGCTATCTGCGGGACGGCTGGGCCTTCTTTGAAAAGATGCTGATGATTGACGTGGCGAAGCGGGCCTCCACGGTGCTGGAATCCCACGAGGGAGGGCCGCTGTACTACGTGGCGTTTCTTCTAAGCAGCCCCGCTATGGTTGCGGGCGGCGCGCTGTGCCTGGGCGCGTTGATTTGGAAGCTGCTAGGCCGCCGCCGTCTTACGAAGGATCAATGGGGCGTGCTTGTATGGTTTGCGGTACCTGTGGTGCTGTACAGCCTGTGCGTTAGCAAGCTGGCCTGGTATGTGTACATATGCGCGCCCGCGCTGGCCGTGGGCTTTGGCATGAGCTGCCAGCGGATTGCCAGCGCCTCGCCTCGCGTGGGAAAGGGGCTGGCGGCGCGTATCGCGTGCGTGACGGTGGCCAGCGCGGCGCTTGTCTATTGCGCCGTTGGCAACTGGCAGGCGGTATCCGCGCAAAACGTAGGTGACCGTTACCAGCGCCTGTTGACGGAATACTTTGACCGTGAAACCGATCCCGGCGCGCGCATCTACATCCAATACGAGTCCGAAAACAATTATTATGAGGTGGATTACCGCTCCTGGGTACAGGACGACCGGCTGTGCGCCATGTTCGCGGGCGATTTGCAATGCATGAACGGCGGCATTGATGCGTTCTGCGAGGAGGAGGAGCACGCATATCTGATTTGTCACGACGTGGGCATGGATTGGGACATTCTGGGCGAATATCCGCTGATTTATGAGGATGGGCCGCTCATGCTGGTGGAAAACCTGAACTAGGGACT
>JALEIQ010000331.1 GCA_022769795.1 Clostridiales bacterium | reverse complement strand
CCAAGGGCATGAAGCCAACGTTCACGCCGGTTAAAAAAAGCACTAGGCCCACATACGTATAGCACAGCCCCGCCACGATGCGCACCACCTCGCGGGCGCACAGCCTGAGCGAAACGATCTGAAATACCGCAAAAAAGGCCGCGATAGGCAGCAAAGCCACCGCCACCTCGCGCATATAATGTGGCAACTCGCCAGTAAACAGCACGGCCAGCTCCCGCGTATCCTCCACCTGCGGCAGCGCGGCCGAGGTATAGGCCGCACCATCGGGCCGGTAGATGAGGCTTAAAAGCATCACCGCCAAAACCGGCCCCACGGAGGAAAGCGCCACCAGGCCAAAGCTATCGTTGCCCGCGTCGCCGTCGCTGCGGATGGCGCTCACGCCAACGCCCAGCGCCAGGATAAAGGGCACCGTCATGGGGCCGGTGGTCACGCCGCCCGCGTCAAAGGCCACCGCCAAAAAGGATTGCGGCACAAACTGCGCCAGCGCGAACACCGCCGCGTAGCACCCCAAAAGCAAATACGCCATCCGTATGCGAAACAGGATGCGCAGCAGCGCCGCCACCAAAAACAGCCCCACACCCAGCGCCACGGAAAGGATCAGCACGGCGTTGGGCACGCCGGGCACCTGCCCGGCCAGCACCTGCAAATCCGGCTCCGAAACGGTTACGATCACACCTACCAAAAACGAAACCAGCAGCACCACCCATAGCTTCTTGCTGCGCGTCATGGCCGCGCCCACATGCTCGCCAATAGGCGTCATGGCCAAATCCGTGCCCAGGGTAAACAGGCCCATGCCCACAACCAGCAGAACCGCGCCCGCCAAAAATCCCAGCATCGCGTCTGTGGGAGCGGGCGCAAGCGTCACGCACAGCGCCAGCACAATCACCGTAATCGGCAGCACCGACGCAAGCGATTCCTTCCATTTCTCGGTTAAAATGCTGCGGTGCTGCCCGCGCCACTTCCTTAACCGCGCGCGCTTCTTCCGTAGCTTTTCCTTCTCGTTTCCCGCCATGTCCTCCTCCTTTATGCATTCTTTTGCGAACCAACGCCGTTCATCCAGCGCGCGCCCGCCAGGCCGGCAACCAGCATGGCCGCGTCCGCAAAAAGGGCGCGCCCGCCTTCAAGGCCCGGAAGCACCAGCGCAACCGATACCAGCAAAAATCCCAGCACCGCGTAATACGCATAGGCCCGCGCATGGTCAAACAGCCATGCCACCGCCTTCATGCACGCCAGCGCCGAAGCCGCAAAGCCAAGCCCAATCCAGATAAGCAGCTCTGCCTGCGGCGCGGAAACGGCGTAAAGATAGGCCTGATACCACCCCAAGCGCATCAGCACCAGCGAGGCGGACAGGCCCGGCACCACCGTGCCAACGCCCTCTATCACCCCGGTCAGAACCGCCTGCGGCGGCGTAAGCCGCGCCGCGCCCATACCGTTTCCCGCCGTCAGCACAAGCGGCAGCGCCAGCGCAATACCCGCTGCCAGGCCCCACAGCCATCTGAGCCGGAAGGGTTCCTTCCCCTGCGCCTCGTTAAGCAATCCGGGCACGCCGCCCAGGATGAACCCGATGAATAGGTACAGCGCCTGCGCCTCATACCGCGCCATGACCGCGCTCAGGCCGCGCGCCCCCGCCAGGATTCCCACCGCGCCG
>JALEIQ010000091.1 GCA_022769795.1 Clostridiales bacterium | reverse complement strand
TCACCAAGCTCGCCTTCGGCCTCGCCCTTTTGCACAAGCCACGCATCGGAGGGCAGTTTCAGCTCTACCTCCTCGCACGTTAGCTTCGTGCCGGTTCCCTGATGGACGCGCACCGCCACATCCAGCGTTTGTCCGGGCGCGACGGTCATATCCTCCGGCACAACCAGCACTTCCACGCAGGCCGCCGCCGCCTCGGCGCGCGTAAGCTGGTTGAGCTTCCTGGTAAGACGGAAGCGCAGGTCTGTACAGGTTTCAGCATCCAGCCCGGCTCCGTCCAGCCGCGCAAGCGCGTCCTCGACGGCGCTTTGCATCAGGTACACGTTTTCCAGCACCCTGCCGTTATCCGGGAAGGCAGCCTCAACCGCGTCATAGCAATCCTGAATCTTGAGCAGCCTATCCTTTAGCTCCTCATCGGCAATCAGCGCCGCGTACTCCCGGAAATCATAGGGAAGACCCTCGAACAGGCTTTCTTCCCGCCTGACCTCGGGATACTGCGTGGGCGCGTCCGGAGTGAGCTGGAGCCAGCGCGTGCCCGGCGCGGGATAGCTTGTGCCGCCCATGCCCTGGCAGGCATGGAAGCCGCGCGAGTAATCGGAGATGCGCTGGTAGGTATCGCCATACCATGGGTCGTACTTACCTGTATCTATCGCAACGGTACCGGTTTCAGCGGTCGCGGGCTCATAGAGCTTCTTGACCTGATACGCGGGCAGGTTGTGTTCGGGATAGCGCTCGGGATCCGCCGCCGCCTCGATGGCGCGCAAAGTGATGATGTAGATAGATTGGTGATGCCCATGCTGGGAACGCACCAGGTTAAACGGCATCACAACAACCTGCGGCCTGTAAAGCCGGATATAATAGCTGACCCGTTCCAGAACGTAATCGAAATCCCATTTTTCCTCGGTTTCCTCCCACTTTTTGGAGAAGCCGAAATCCATACAGGGGGAATCGAAATCGTAACGGCAAAAATCCACCGTGGTATTCAACACGTTGAGCGCCTTTGTGAGCTCCTCGGTGCGCAGCACGCCCATGGCGTTGTAATGCTCCGGGCCGATGGCGTTCTGACCGCCCTGCCCGCGCGTTACCGTTACCACATGGCAGTCGGCGCCCTCGCCCAGCGACATGGCCGCCAGCCAGTTTGAGCCCTCGTCGTCAGGATGCGCCGCCGTGTTCATGACCGTCGCAATCGTTCCCAATGGCCGAATTGCTTTGAGAAGCTTTATCACGCCTGTGTCCTCAATGGGTTCGTTCAGTACGACGGCACCCGCGCCGGGTATGATGCTGGCCATCAGAGCCAGGGTTAGCACCAGTACCATAAGCCTGCGAATCTTCTGCATTCCTTTTCTCCTTTCAGTCGTTCGTTTCGTTGTATTTGCTGCTTTGAAAGAACGCGCCGGGCCATTCTGTCACCCCCTCCTTTTTGCTTCGGCTTACGGTCTTTCATTCGCCAATTATTTGCAACTATTTAATTTTTTGTTGCAAATAACTTTTTTGGAAAATTGCCGTTATAATAAATTTTTTATGGCTATTTTCTCCATTTCTTATTATTTTCAAGTTGCAAATAACTTTGTCAAAAAAACTGAATTAAGTATATCAATAAAAAACAGAATGTCAATAGATTTTCAAAAAGTTTTTGAAAGCGCTATTCTTACGCCGGTACTGAAAGAAGGAGGAACAAAAGTCCCCCCGCCGCAGATAACAGCCGCGACAGGAGGATTGATATGGTTGAAATGCGTCCGCTATTTGACCGGCGTTCCTCACCGCTTCCGCTCTAAGCCCCACTCGCCGCATACCGCCACATACAGCGCATAGCTCAAAAACCCCGCGCAGGTGGCAAAGGCCTCGCCTGTTTCGCATTCGCCGGTTACCTCGTTCACGCTTTCGCAGGCGAGGCCGTTGTCCATCCTTGTTCTTTTAAGATGCTCCAAGGCGGTGGCCGCATGCCCGCTGAGCAGGCTGTTGCAGATGGAAAGCACCCAGGGATGGGGCGCGTGCAGGCAGCCGATTTCCGCGATGGGCTGACCGGCAAAGGAAAAACGGTATTGGCTGGAACGAATGGTGCGCACGGTCTTTTGCCACAGAGGGTCGTTGCTTTCGCAGAAGCCGTAAAAGGGCAGCAGTTGCAGGCTTCCCGGTGGCTCGTCGTAGATATCGCAATGCCCGCTTAAATCCGTTGACCAAACGAACTGTCCGTCCTGTACGCAATGGTCATAAACGGCCTGCCTTACGCTCCGGGCCCGCTCCAAAAGCTCCGGCTTTTCCAGCCATTGGCCAAGCGCGTTGAGCGCGCGCCATACCAGCGCGTTGTCATACGTCAGGTAGGGATAGACGGTTTCGTCGTCCGTGGGCTGAAGGAAGGTTTCATAGAGCTCTATCTCGGGATGGCGCTTTTCATCCAGCAGGCGCACAATGCGCTCCAGCCCCTCCCGCACGCAGGCGCGCTCCAGCAGAGCCGCATCCCCGGTATGCGCAATGTATCGCTCCAGCGCGATCACCGGCGCGCACAGCTCGTCAAGCTCAAACCCCGGTTCCAGCAGCGTACCGTCGATATAGCGGCTGTGCATGCCCACGTTTTTGATTTGGCGCGTGAACACGTACAGCAGGATTGCCCTGGCATAGGCCGCGTCCACCAGAAGAATGGCGGGGAAGGCCCATAGCAGGCTGTCGCGATCCCAATACGCGGCGGACACGTAGTAGCGCGGGCTGCGCGAGGTCATCAGGCAAAGCTCCTCGGTATCCAGCGTTTTTCCGCTGGCATAGAAAAAGGCAAAAAGCAGGTTGACGTTCATCAGGGCGGCTATCTCCGGGTCTGCGGCGGGCAGCTCGCGCGCCCTCAGCCAGGCAAGCGTTTCCTCGTGGCAGCGCCGGTAGCCAAGCCTGAGCAGGTGCTTGGCGGAGGTCGCCGCCGCCACGGTTTCATACCCTACGCCAAAAAACAGCTCGGTAAAGGCCTTTTCGCCCGGGGCCAGAAGGCTGCCGCGCCCGCCCTCAAAGGCTCCGTCGCCCCACGTCCAGGTTACGCCCTGTTCCGCAATGGGCGCAAACGCGCAAAGGGGCAGGCCCGCCGTTTCCTGCATCACAAACGCGCCGTTCCACAGGCTTCCCGCCTGGGTGCGCGTTCCGCAAAGCGAAAGCGTTTCGTTTACATGGTGCAGGGTTTGCGTCCATTGCCCCGCCGCCCCCAGCCAAACCTCCACGGGATGGGGCGTGCGGTTCTCCGCCTCCAGCCGCAGTATGAAGCCGCGCTCCCCAATGGGGCACAGGTAGGCTATGGAAAGGGAAACGCCCGAGATATCGCCGCTTGCCACGGGCATCCACATGGCCTCCCTGCGCCACTGAAGGCCTTGGAGAGCGGCCTCATCTCCCGCCAGGCGAATGATCGGCCTAAGCAGCAGCATGCCGCCGCCATTCAATTCCAGCAGCCCCTTTGCGCCCATGTGCAATAGCGTCAGCCCTTCCAAAGCGCCATCCGTTTCCCGGATGGTGGGCAGCGAAAGGTATTCGTTTCCTGTGACCTGATAAAGCGGCATGGTCTTTCCCTCCAGTCAAAATGGGTATGCTGGCGCGGCTCTCCGGAAAAGCGCTCCCATAGCGGTCTTTTTCGACGAAGAAGCGCCGCTCACCTCCCCGCCCGGCGCGGCTGGGCAGGCAAGCGGCGCAGGGAAGCCTTCGCGCAAAGCCTCCCTGCGCCGGTGCGCATATAGGGCGAGAGGTTTCCTTTTTGCCTGGAAAACGCCCTCGCAAAGCGCCTTCCAGGCAAAGGGCCACCCGTTAATTCAGCAGATCCGCGTCCTCAAGCTGCGCCTGGATTTCGTCCAGCGCCTCCTGGGCCGTCATGTCGTTGGTTTCCAGCGTACCAAGCACGTTGCCGATGATCTCGCTCACAGCGCCCTGCTCAAGAAGGGCGGGAGGCGCGGCGGCAAAGTCCATGCTGTCAAATACCGCCTTGCGGTTGGCGGGCGGCGTTACCTCAAGATACTGCGTCAGCTTGCTCTGATCGGCAATGGTAGGCAGCTCCCAGCTTGCGTCCAGGCGCAGCTTCACAATATCCGGGTCGGAGCCCATAGCGTCGGCAAACTTGGCCGCGGCCTCCTGCTTCTGGCTGGAGGGCGATACGCAGTTGACGTTGGCGAAGAAGAACGTGCTCTTTTGCGCGTAGCCCGGCTCAACCACGATATCCCAATCGAAGGTGCACTTTTCGCTAAAGGTCTGGAACCCCCAGATACCGCTGATAAGCATGCCCAGCTTGCCCTCGGTAAACAGATCCCAGTCGCCGCGCCCGGCCATTTCCTCCTTGTTGGGCATCACATGGCCGTCGCCGCGCACGCGGGCGAGCATCGCTTCCAGCACGGCCACGTTCTCGGGCGAGTTAACGGTGAAGGCGGTGTAATCCTCGTTGAGCAGGCTGCCGCCATTGCCCTTGACGGCCTTGTAAAACTCGTTGTAGGAAATGGGCTGATAGAAGCCCCAAATATCGTCGCCCAGGGCGGCGATCTTTTCCGCGGCGGCCTGCGCATCCTTCCAGGTCCAGCTGTCATTGGGATATTCCACGCCCGCCTGGTCAAACAGCGCCTTGTTATAGAACAGAACGCAGGTGGAGAAGCTCATGGGCACGGCGTACAGCTTTCCATCCGCGCTGACGGCGGCCAGCGTGCCCTCGCTGTAGTTGGCGGAATTCACCAGGCCGCTCAGGTCAGCGCAGGCGTTGCGCAGCATGTAGGCCAGGAAGTTTTCCATGTTCATTTCAAACACGTCGGGCGCGTTGCCGCCGCCCACGGTGGTGGCCAGCTTGGTGAAGTAGTCCTCATAGCCGGTAAGCTGCACATCCACCTTGATGCCGGGGTTTTTGCTTTCAAACACCTCGACCATCTTTTTCAGCGTTTCCTCCTGCGCGCCGGAGGCGGAGAAGGTGGCGTAGGTGATGGTTACGTCCTCCGCCAACGCGGAGCCCAGCAGCGCTACCGCCAGGATAAGGGCCAATCCCAGGGAAAAGAGCTTTTTCATAGAATGTACCTCCTTTTTATTTTGCAAACGCGCCTTGGCGCGCTTCAGACTGTCGATAAACCCCTTGGGAGGTGTCGGAGGGCCGCAGCCCTCCGACTGCAATCCGAACCCAGCGACATGTGCGGTGGGTTCGGAAGCCTTGCGTAGCAAGGTTTCCTTGCAGGGTTCACCGGCCGCGCCGTAGGCGCAGGTGAACCCTGTTTCGGCGGAAAAGATCGCGTAGCGAGC
>JALEIQ010000114.1 GCA_022769795.1 Clostridiales bacterium | reverse complement strand
TGATATTGTCATTCATATTACCGGTATAAATCATGACAATATTATACTCCGGATGCGCGGCGTTGAATTCATCAACAAACTGCTGCATCTGCTGCTGAAGTGCGCCGCCAACCACAACAGGGAAGTAGAACTCCAACTGGGTTACTTCCTCCGCCATCGCAGGCAACGCCGTCATAAGGCAACATACCACTAAAAGAACCGAGAATAGCTTCCGCAACATGGAAAGGCCTCCTTTTGGTTTTCGAATTGAGCCCTCGCTCTTTATCCCTATCATATATCATGATTTGCATATTGTCAATCACTTTTTATCAAAAAACATCATATAATTTCATCTTTTTTCATTTTGAGATTTCTGTATTCAGTGTGAAATCAAATCAATTTAAGAAAAATCCTATATCCATTCGGAGTGGATTCATCATGAAGGCTTCCACTGTCTTTCTAAAAATTTCATTGATTGCAATAAGAGTATCTCTTTTGTATAGGAAGGCGCTAACGCCCTCAATCCCATAGTCCTATATTGACTTTTTCCCCCGCCGCAGCCGACACCCTGCTGGCCCTGTTCAGCGATACCCACACCACCCCCGAGGATTATGATCTCATCGCATCCGGCGATCTGGGGCAGGTGGGGCACGATTTGCTCATGCAGCTTATGCGCGAGCAGCGCACACCCCTGCCGGACGAGCGCTACACCGATTGCGGCTTGATGATCTTTGACCGCGATAAGCAAGATGTGCACGCGGGCGGCAGCGGATGCGGCTGTAGCGCGTCCGTGCTGGGCGCGCATCTGCTGCCGCGCCTTGCGCGCGGCGAAATCAAGCGCATGATTTTTATGGCTACAGGCGCGCTTATGAGCCTTACCAGCAGCCAGCAGGGCGAAAGCATTCCCGGCATTGCCCACGCCGTGGTGCTGGAGGCTCCAAAAGCCTAGAAAGCTCAGTTTTTTCAGGAGGAAGAAAAGCCATGGTATGGATGTATGTAAAAGCCTTTTTGGTAGGCGGCGCAATCTGCGCCATTGGCGAGCTGCTGGTGCTGCGCACCAAGCTCACGCCCGCGCGCATTTTGGTGTGTTACATTTTGGCGGGCGTGGTTTTAAGCGCCGTTGGCCTCTACGGCCCCCTGGCGGAGTTCGCGGGAGCGGGCGCAACCGTACCCCTTACGGGCTTCGGTCACTCGCTGTGCCAGGGCGTTATCCATGCCGTGGAGGAAAGCGGCCTCATAGGCGCGTTTACCGGAGGGCTATCCGCCACGGCGGGCGGCATCGCCGCGGCGGTATTCTTTGGCACGTTGGTCGCCTTGCTGTTTAAGCCCCGCGCAAAGTAAGCGTCAACCGCGCCGCCGGGTAAGCAGCTTGAGAATCCCGCTTAAAAACTTGGGCGCCCTTATACAAATCATTTTTACGGACATGCTTTTCACCTCCACGCCTTGCTCAGTCTTAACAGCAGCACGCCCGCCGCCATGAGCGCCACGCCCAGCAGTGCCAGCCAGGCCCAGCATGGTATGCATATAAACAGCAGCAAAATTCCCAGCGCCACCAGTACGTACCCGGCAATCATCAGCGGCGTGCTGCTCCCTGTCGGGTAGCATTTTTCCATCGGCATGCAGCGTCACCTCGCTCACTTTGATTGTATGCGGCTGGGCGGGAAAGATGCGCGCCAAATAGGGGCCCGCAGCTGCCTGAGCGCAGCGCGGGCCCCAGGCCGTCGAAAAAGCTCGCTGCGCGATCTTTTCCGCCGAAACAGGATTCACCTGCGCCTGCGGCGCGGCCGGTGAATCCTGCAAGGAAACCTTGCTACGCAAGGCTTCCGAACCCACCGCACATGTCGTTGGGTTCGGATTACAGTCGGAGGGGACGCAGGCGAGCGTGGCCCCTGTGGGGCCTTGGGCGAAGCCCAAAGCGAAACGAAGGAGTCAACCGAAACGAGTCATGGGCACGACCAGTGCCCTCTGCGACGATTGAGGTTGCGGGGCTGCGGCCCTCCGACACCTCCCAAGGGGGTTATCGACAGTCTGGGGCCCGCAGCTGCCTGAACGCAGCGCGGGCCCGCTTTTCTTATTCTTTTTCCAGCTCGTCCAGCCCCTTTAGGAACGTTTCCGTATCCAGAGTGCCCGCCAGATAGCCTCTCTCGAGCTTT
>JALEIQ010000043.1 GCA_022769795.1 Clostridiales bacterium | reverse complement strand
TTTTTTCCAGCCGCAGGACAGCAGCCTCAAACGTCCGTTCGTCCATGGTGTCGCCCACCTTCCTATCGTGTGCCGCCATTGCAATGACGTCTATTATGACGGCGCGGCAACCCAAGATATCAAAAAAGCAGCGAAAAAAACGCTGCTTAACAGGTTAAAAAAGAGCGGGGTGCAGGGGCATAATGCCCCTGCCGGGGTTTGGGGCTCCGCCCCAAAGCCTTATGCCGCCGCGCTTTCAGGCAAGCAACGCGCCAGCCCGTCCGGGCTGGCGCTGCGACTCTGCACATACCTTGGAGAGTGTTACCCCCGCGGAATTCTACTCCTCCGACGCAAGGCTGGGCGTAGCCTCCGCCGTGGGAACCGGCGTTGCCTCGGGCGTAGGCGTGCTCTGGGCCAGTGCCTCGGCAAACAGGCTTTCCTGCGTTTCCACCGTGGCCTCGCCGGAGGGATAGATGCCGTTATCCTTCTGATATGCCTTCACGGCCTTGGCTGTTCCGCTGTAATAGCCGCCGGTCACGGTGCCGGTATAGTATCCCAGCTCCTGGAGCCTGGCTTGCAGATAGTATACATCCTCGCCCGTTGCGCCCTTTTTCAGCTTGCGAAGCGGCTCGGACGGCGCTGTGCCGCTCACATAGACGGGCTCGGGCGTGGGCTCGGGCGTTGCTACCGGGCCGGTCTTGGAGCTGTTAAGCGGCGGAGCGGCCACGGATTTGCGCAGCTCCTCGTCATCCGGCAAATCCTCGGTGATGGTTACCACCACGCCCTCGCCCACGTTATCGTAAATCCATTTCGCGTCGCTCACCAACAGGCGGATGCAGCCGTGCGAGGCGCGCTGGCCCAGCTTTCTGTAGCTCTTGGTGCTCATGGCGTTGTAATCCACGCGGTTGTAGATCACGCTATGGAAGGCGATATTGGAATTGATGCGCGTCCAGTACTGGGCATGGCTGCCCCATTTGGAGAAATAGCACCAGCGCGCCTTGCGGCCGTTCAGCGTCCATTCGCCCACATCGCTGGGCGTGGCCTTGAGGCCGGTGGAGCACACCATGCGCTTGACCGGCACGGTGAACTCGCCCTTCTCGTCACGCCCGTAAACGATGGTCACCTGGTTGCGCACGTCCACGGTAATGGCATAGGGTACGGGCGTGGGCACAGGCGTGGGGCGCGGCGTGGCGCTGGCGTTTACCACGTCCGTGCTGTTGAACATCATGTCCCAGGTTTCCTTGCCGGTAATGCCGTCGGGCGTAAGGCCGTTATGGGTCTGGAATGCCTTCACCGCCGCCACGGTCTGGTTCATGTAATTGCCGCTGATGGGCCCGTCAAAGAAGCCCAGCTCCGTCAGGCGAGTTTGTACCTCCTTGACCTCCGCGCCCTTGGCCCCGCGCGAAAGCTTCTTCACATATTCGTTGCCGCCCTCGCTGTCGGCGGTGCTTTCACCGTCGCCCGCGATAACCACGTCGTTGATATCTCCCAGGTCGGCGTCGGGGGCGGGGGTGGGCGTTGGCTGCGCGCCCTTTGCCAGGTGCTGCCCGCTGAACAGCTCGCGCTGCGTATCCAGATCCGCCTCGCCGGTAGCCTCCAGGCCGATTGCCTCCTGAAATTCCTTTACCGCGGCCTGGGTGGCTGCCCGGTATTTCCCGGTGGCCCTCGCGTCCAGATATTTCAAATCCTTCAAATACTGCTGCAAGCGCTTTACATCGTCGCCGTCGTCGCCGTAGCGCAGCGCCCTGTACTTTGCGCTTTCCAGCGCGGCGGCGCTTTGGGAATCCAGCTCGCCGGTAATCTCCAGGCCATAATCCGTCTGAAAGCGCTTTACGCCGTTTTGCGTACCCTCCAAAAAATTGCCGCTGATGCGGCCAGAATAGTAGCCAAGCTCGCTCAGCCGTTCCTGTAAACGGGCCACCTCGTCGCCCTGATCGCCATATTTCAGAGTGCGCGCGGCCTCCGCCGTTGTATCAGGCTCCGGCGCCTGCGCGTCCTCTCCGCCCTGCGCCTCGGCCACGGCGGCAGGCCCGTCCGTGCGCGCGGCAAGAAGGCCCACGCCCGCGGGGCAGAGGACGAGCAGCGCCAGGAACAATGCCATCAACCGTTTCATTGCGATCTCCTCCTTGTGCTACAGGTACTGGTTCATAGCGCTCAGCCGCTCAAAAATCAAATCCGGCTCCACGCCGGTCGCGGCGATATCCTCCACCTTGGCTTCCCCGGTGAGCACCAGAATGCTCAGGATGCCAAAGTTGCGGCCCGTGGCGATATCCGTATACAGACGGTCGCCCACCATGGCAAGCTCCCGCTTTTGCAGCCCGGTTATGCGCAGCGCTTCCTCCACAATGCCCGCGTAGGGCTTTCCCAAAATCACATCTGGCCTGCGGCCCGCGCTGGCCTCGATAAAGGCCATAATGGCCCCGATATCCGGCGCAAAGCCCGTTTCCGTGGGGCAGTTGAAGTCCGGGTGCGTGGCGATATAGGGCATCCCCCCGCGCACCAGGTCGCACACCCGCGTCATTTTTTCATAATCCAGCGTGGTATCGTAGCCAATGAGCACATAGTCGGGGTTTTCGTTATCAATGGCCACGCCCATGCGCTCAAGCTCCGCCTTGAGCATCTCGTTGCCAAGCAGGAAGGCGCGCTTGCCCGCAAACTCCCGCAGGCAATACTGTCCCGCCGCCTGGCCGGAGGTAAGCACGTTCAAAAACGGCGCTTCCACGCCCATCCGCCTGAGCTTTTGCACATACACATCCGCCGATTTGCTGGAATTGTTGGTTACAAACATGGCGCTGCGCCCCGTGCGCTCAAGCGCCTTTAAAAAATCCAGCGAGCCCTCCAGCAGCCGGTTGCCCAAATAAAAGGTGCCGTCCATATCCAGCATAAAGCACTTTACCGCCGAAAGCCTTCCGCGAATCTCGCTTTCCGTCATTTCCGTCCATCCTTCCGGCATTTCCCTATAAAAAACGCCTCGTGATGCGAATATTGTAACACATCACGAAACGTTTAACAATTCAGAAATTAAATTTTAACATTCTATTTCCTTACAGCTTGCTGTCCAGCCAGGCGACCAGGTCCGCGCACACATCTTCCTTGTTCAGTTCGTTGAACATCTCGTGCCGCCCGTCCTTGTACAGCTTCACGGTCACGTCCTTTACGCCCGCGCCGCGCAGCTCCTGCGCTACCTTGCGCACGCCCTCGCCGTGGCTGCCCACCGGATCCATATCCCCGGCAAACAGGTAGATGGGTATGTCCTTCTCCATCGCGCCAAGCTTTTCGGGGTACAGGCGCTTGAGGCCGGAGAACATATCGCGGTAAGCGCTGGCGGTAAAGGTAAAGCCGCAATACGGATCGGCGATATATTTGGCCACCTGCTCGCCGTCGCGGCTGAGCCAGTCAAACTTGGTCTGCGGGTTATCATAGCCCTTGTTGTTCCCGGCGGAGCTGAGCCACTCCACCAGATGGCTGGGCCTCTGCGCCATTCCCAGGGCGCATTGCAGGCCCGCCACAGCGCCCGCCACCGCAAGGATGGGCTTGTCAAAGTGTCCCGTACCGCTAAGAATCACGCCCCGAAGGCCCTTCTCGTATTTCAAGCAGTAGGTGCGCACCACAAAGCTGCCCATGCTGTGCCCCAGCAGGAAATGCGGAACGCCGGGATAGGCCGCATCCAGCTGCGTGCGCAGGGTATGCGCGTCGTCAATCAGCGCGTCCCAGCCGTCCTTCTGGGCAAAGTAGCCTTGAATTTGAGCGTACTTGCCATGGCCCAGGTGCGTATGCCCGGCCACGGCATAGCCAGCGGCGTTCAGCATCTGCGCGGCCCAGTCGTAGCGGCTGATGTGCTCGGCCATGCCATGCACAAGCTGCACCACGGCCTTGGGCTTTTCCACGGGCCAAAGCACCTTTTCCAGCTGCGCCCCCGTTACCGATTGAAAGGTTTCGTAGATAGCCATTGCGACCCCTCCCCTTTTCTTCTTTACTATAGTATACCACAACTGCCGCTATTTCCAAAGGGGCCGCGCGGCCCCCAGGGCGACGAAAAAAGATGAGGTGCAGGGGCATAATGCTCGCAACCTCAATCGTCGCAGAGGGCGCTGGCCGTGCCCTTTCAGACCATCAACAACCCCCCTGCTCTCTATTTCGAAAACAGGGGGGGTTGATGATCTGACCATCGGCTCAGCCGATAGTTTTGATTTCATTTCCGCACCGCGGCAACAGCGCGGCGAAGCTGCCACAGCACCAGCGCCAAACTAACGCCCAGCACCATATGACCAATCCCCGCTACCCCGGAAATCGCCGCGTCCATGCCGGGGGTCAGCGGCGTTCCCAGCACCTGCGTTACGCCCCGAACTACAAACATCACGCTGGTCAAATTCAATCCGGTGTGGTAGGCAATCAGCGCTTTTTCGGTCCACGCGCTGGTAAAAGCAAAGCTCTTTTCCAACAGAACGAGCAAAACAAAGAATACCATTCCCAGTAAGAAATAATGCGTATGTACCACCGCCAAAGCCGTTTGTCCTGTATAACCGTTCAGCTTTGTAAATTCGCGGTAAAATACCCCGCCTGCCATTGCAAGCAATGCATACAGAAAAGCGGCGTTCATATAGCGTTTCATCGATCTGTCCTCCTTTACATCCTATAACGGTTTTTTCTGTGCTATCCAGCGTTAAGGATTATTCCATACGTTTACCCGGCACATCCAACACCGTAAAGACTGTTTCGCAGGTAGTTCCGCAAGCTGAAAAAATGAAATGGATTAGCTGGAATCTTGCAGCCGAATCCGCTTGAAAATTGTACTTCTTTACCTGTGCTTATTCGCCTTGAAAAACTGGCTTGTCATGGCCAAACGACTGGATATGGAATTCCAAATATTCGCTGCTTGGGTGCTGCTCACAGGCGTTGCCGCGTAATACGCCAAGGTTTGCTCCTTCCGCCTTGCGTACTGGGACAACGTATGAGCTAGTCCAATTGATCCATGATGACTCATCTCGCGCTTAGTGTAACACACATTGATGCGCGTTTCAAGTGCATATTTCTCTTGAAAAGCGCTGACAACCGCCTATGCGTATCATATGAAATACGCATTAGCAATTCGAAAACAGGGGTTTGTAGATGGTCTGAGCGCCAGCCCAAATGGGCTGGCGCTGCGGCTTTTTGCGTATCTATGGGGTCAGTCTGGGGGCCGCGCGGCTTACCGCCGTGCGGCCCCAACGGAAGGCGTTTCCCTTCCATGGTCAATCAGTTGTTTTGTTCGTCCTCGCCCTCGGCGGTATGGTAGCGCTGCATGCGCGTCGCGCGCCTGCGCACGCTTGCTTCCCCGCTTTGGCTCTGCGGCTGGGCCGCCGGCGTGCCGATGGGCCGCGCATAGGGGTTGGTAGCCGTGGGAGCGCTGGGCGCAACGGGCCGTGTGCCCGCCGCAGCGCCGTCGGTCTGCCGGGCGTTGGCTTCCTCCTCCATGCCGGTGGCCGCCGTACCCGCGCCATAGCCCGCATCCATGAAGGGCTTCGCGTCCGTCATGCCGCTGTTCATACCTGCGGGCCGCTGGGGTCTTGCTTCCGTATCCATAGCGTTAGCCGCCGTACCCGCGCCATAAGCCGCATCGGTGAAGGTCTTTGCGCTCGTCATGCCGCTGTTCATGCCTTCGGGCCGCTGGTTCCTTGCCTCCATATCCGCAGCGGCGGTCGCCGTACCCGCGCCATAGGCCGCATCCGCGAAGGGCTTCGTGCTCGCCGTACCGCTTGCCGTGCCATAGGGGTTGCCGGGCCTCAGGGCAGCGCTATACGGCCTGCTGTACGGATTTTGCTGGGCCGTGCCGGTAATGCTACCGTTGCTGTACGGGTTCTTTACCGCATTGTATCCGGGCGTCTGCGCCGTTCCGCTGGCACCGGAAGCCGGGCTTCCGGCGGGCCGCTGCGCGCCTGTGGCGGGAAGCGCGGCTACCGCGCGGCGCGCGTAGGGACTGGTAGCCCCCGCCGCTGCCGTGCCAGCCGTCGCACCGGCCGCGCGCCTGCTGGCCGCGGCCCGCGCCGCGGCGGCCTTGCGCTTCTTATTCTGGTTCAGGGCGTAGGCATAAGCGCCGCCCGCACCGCCAAGCACAACCACGGCGCCGCCAAGCAGGCCCCAGGGAACGCTGCCGGTTTGGGTTTCCTTGGTTTCATCCTCATAGTTGATAGGAATCATCGTACCGATCACAAAGGTGGAGGTGGGCTCCGGCGTGGCCGTGGCTTCCGCCTCAACAAGCGCCGCGTCGGCCTTCACATAGCCCCTCTTGCCATTGTAGGACACGATGTACCATTCCGTGCCGTTGATCGCGGCCTTATCGTTCACGGTAAGCTTCGCGTTCTGGGGCAGCGTTGTGTACGTGGCGTTTTCGCCGGTTGAATCGTACAGCTTCACATCCGCCGAGGTGGTCGTGTACTCGCCCCTCACCTCCGGCGTGGGCACGGGGGTGGCATAGGGGTTAAACGGCGCGTAGCTGCTTTGCGTGGTTATGCCGGTGTTCTGCCAGGTGCCCACGTTCCAGTCCTCCACGGAGGAAACGTTGCCCTGCGTGGCAGACCCGGTATTGCCGCCGCTGGTATGGCTGCCGGTGCTGCCCGTGCTTCCGGAGTTGGGCTTGGCCGTGGCCACAGTCACGTTGTTGTTCAAAATACCCTGCTGGTATTCCGAGCTGTTCACAAAGGAGCTGAACTCCGACAGGTTCATCTGGTGGAAGTAATCGCCATGCAGCCAGCCAATCTGGCCATTGTAGTTCACATTGTACCAGGTAACGCCGTTAACCTCCTTGGTGCCGATAATCAGCGCCATGGCGTACCTGTTTAGCTGCTTCAGGCGCGTGCCGCCGGGCGTGGCGCGGAAGTTTACCCCGCTGGAGGTTACATAGCCGTAGCTGGACGCGCCGTTGGGGTTGTACTGCGTGCCGCCCGGGTTGCTGGGCGTGCCGGTATTGCCGCCCTGCGCCAGGTATTGCTTGGTTTCCGCGTCGGTAAGCTTGCGAAGCTGGCCGTTGAGCACATAGCCGGTCACGCCGTCATAGGTGGTCAGGTGCCAGATGTTGCGGCTGCCGTCGTACTCCTGCCCGTGCACGTATACCACGGTATCCTTCTTGAGGTAGCGCGCCTCGGCGTAGATATTGGTATAGGTGCGCAGCGGGACGCTGGCGTACAGGGTGATATAGTACCCCGAGCTCTGCGTGGGCGTATCGGGCTGGTTTTGCTGGTTATAGTCCTCAATCAGGGCCTGGGCCTCCTGGGTGCTGATGCGGCGCACGTCCGCGTCGTTCACCCAGCCGGAGGACGGCGTGCCACCCAGCACGGTGTTGGCGCTGTGCCACACCGTAGCGCCGGATTGCTCCTGTCCCGCCACATACAGCAGCGTGTTCACAGGCAGGGTCGCCACCACGGAGCCGTTTGCGTTGGCTCGCGCGCGCATGGACGTTTGCTTCGTCACAACCACATAGCCCAGGTAATTCTGGTTTTCGGCGGGCTTGTAGAAGAAGTTCACGCTGGAGGGCACGGCCGTGCCGTCCTCCCTGATTTCCACCTGGGTATTGTTGTTGACGATCTCCGTATACTCGTACTTGCCTACCTTGGCCACAACCGCGTCATCCGGCTTGAGGGTGTAGCTTCCGGGCGAAAGCTGCCTCGTTTCCGTGGTAATCTGCTGATTGGTGGTAGCGTCAATATAGGCGATGGTCACGGTTCCCTTGATATCCGCCTGATAGCAGGTAAAGCTGATGCTGTTGGGCGTCGCCACCAGATTGCCGCTTACCTTCACCGGCTGCGCCTGCGCGCTGCCGCTGAGCACATAGCCCGCGGGCACCTTGGACGCATCCGGGGCGATGCTGTATTCGCCCGGCGCAAGCGAGCGAAGCTCCGGCTCGCACAAATCCGCGCCGATGCTGTTGCGGTAGTGAATTTCTACCGTCGCGGTGGTGGGGTTCTCGGTATAGGTGAAGGTAACGCGCGCGGGGTTGGCCTTGCCGTCCGCCGTTACGGTTACGCTCTGCGCGCTGATTTCCTTAAAGGTGTAGCCCTCGGGGGCCGCCTTGTATTCCATCAGGGTGGTCAGGTCGTTTACGCCCTCCTCAAGCTCCGCCGTGAGGGGATCGGCCACCACCCGGCCGCTCTCGGATACGTACTCAAACGTGACCGGGGCTCTCGCCGAACGCTTCACAACGTTAAATACCACGGGGTTTACGCTGGCGGTTCCATCCGCGTTCATCGTTACCTCTACACCCTCGGATGAAGCCAGCTCGTAAGCGGCGGGCAGGCGGGACGCGTCGGGCAGAATGGTTTTTCCCTCCGTGCCGACGGTTTCCTCATACCCGGTTATCTCGTTATTGTCCGCATCGCGGTACGATACGCGCACCGTAACGCTATCGGCCTTCCGGCGATAGGTAAACGTCACCTCAACGGCCGCTCCCTCGCTTCCGTCCACATAGAAGCTCTCCGGGTTCGCGCCCACATAGGCGTACCCTTCGGGCGCTTCCAGGGCGTATACCGCGGAGCTGTACGCCTCCGCGGCGGCCTCCAGCTTCTCCACACGGTCGCCCGTGATTTGCGCGCCGTTCTCATCCACATAGTGGAAGGTGACCGTCGCGGGCAGCTTGGGCGCTTCCTTGGCCTTGTACACAAAGGTCACTTCATCCGGTGTGACAACGCCGTCCTGGCTGATTTCCACCTGCTGGGTGTTCACCTGGCTGGGTTCGTAGCCCTCCGGGGTGTTGATGGCAAAATCGGTAACGGGGTATACGCCCGGGTCGCATTGCACGCTCTTGCCGGGCGCAACCTCCCCGCCGTCCGTATCCACATACTTTACCGTAACCGTGCCCTTCACAGGCTCCGCCTGCTTCTTTACAACGGTGAATACCACCTCGGCCGGGGTCAGGCCGCCCTGCGCGTCAATCTGCACGTCCATGCTGGCGGCGCCCTCAAGCTGATAGTCCGCAAGCTGCGAAAGATCGGCGTTCACCGTAACGGTGGTGCCCAGCGTGCCCTTGGCCGTGGCGGTCAAAAGCACCTCCTGCGTATCCCGATCCACGTATTTCACGGGGATTTCCTTGTCCAGCTTCTCCTCCTGCTCCTCCGGGGTAAGCAGGCGGAAGCAATCGTCGCGCACATAGCAATCCGTGCCCTGGTAGCCGATCCTGTACCAGGTGTTGCTGTCGCCCGCCGGCTGAACACGGCTGTACGTCCACAGGACTTCGTCCTTGTTTACGCCCTTGAATACCTCGTTGCCTTTCTTAATCGCCGGCTCCGAGCGCAGGTTCAGCTTGCCCTTGATGGTAATGCCGTACTGGTTGCACTCCTCCAAAACCGTAATCTCATCCGTAGGCGTTTCGCCTTCCG
Organism: Clostridiales bacterium; assembly: GCA_022769795.1. Classification (GTDB taxonomy): domain Bacteria; phylum Bacillota; class Clostridia; order Christensenellales; family Aristaeellaceae; genus Limiplasma. Next base: position 438 of record JALEIQ010000043.1, on the reverse strand, counting down.
GCTCCCCGCCCTGTTCCTTGCTCACCTGGAAAACCACTTCGCTCTGGTTCACGCTGCCGTCCGCGTTCTGCTGCACCCGCACGGCTTCGGTGCTGATAAGCGCGTATCCCTCCGGCAAAACCGACGCGTCCGGCGCGACGCTCAACCCGTTCACATCCACGCTCACGCTGGTGGTATATACGTCGCGGCCCTCCTGCTCGCAGTAGTACCGCACAGGCACGGTCGCCGCCTCGGGGATCTGGGGCTCAGGCTCCTGCTCCTGCGCCTTTTCCACGTAGAAAACCACTTCGCTCTGGTTCACGCTGCCGTCCGCGTTCTGCTGCACCCGCACGGCTTCGGTGCTGATAAGCGCGTATCCCTCCGGCACAACCGACGCGTCCGGCGCGACGCTCAACCCGTTCATGTCCACGCTCACGCTGGTGGTCTATACGTCAATGC
>JALEIQ010000042.1 GCA_022769795.1 Clostridiales bacterium | reverse complement strand
ATTCCTCAAGGTTGGCCCCGAGGACTATGAAAAGTATGTCAAGGACATCTACATCCGCGCCGCGAAGGAAATTGGCGACGTGCCCCTGACCGTATGCAACGACGGCGACGTGACCGCGCTGGCCGGGGCCATGAGCCTGGGCGAGGACGGCATTCTGGGCATTGCCATGGGCACCAGCGAGGCTGGCGGCTATGTGGATATGGACGGCAACATCACCGGCTGGCTGAACGAGCTGGCCTTTGTGCCCTGCGACCTTGCCCCTGGCGCCATGGTGGACGAGTGGAGTGGCGACGCGGGCTGCGGCGTGAAGTATTTCTCGAAGGACGCGGTTATCAAGCTGGCTCCCGCCGCCGGTATTGAGCTGGACGAGAGCCTCAGCCCCGCCGAAAAGCTCAAGGTGGTACAGGCCAAGATGAACGAGGGCCATGCGGGCGCGCGCGCCATTTACGAAACCATCGGCGTATACCTGGGCTACACCCTGGCCTTCTACGCCATGTTCTACGATATCAACCATGTGCTGCTCATGGGCCGCGTAACCAGCGGCAAGGGCGGCGATCTGGTTCTGGGCAAGGCGCAGGAGGTACTCAACGCCGAATACCCCAACCTGAAAATGCAGGTAAACCTTCCCGACGAAAAAAGCCGCCGCGTAGGCCAAAGCGTAGCCGCCGCACGCCTCCCCTCCCCCAGGGGCTGAGCCCCTGGACCCCCGGACTGCGGCCCGGGAACGGGCCGCAGGGCGCTACGCGCCTGCTTGGCGGGGGATGGGTGTGTGAAAGCAAGTTCGCCCGATGGCGGAGGGCCATCGGGCTTTGTGCCGCCGGGCCGCATGCGGGCGGCCCGGCTTTGAGGGGCTGGGGGTGGGCGCGCTGCGCTGCGCGCCGCGCCCTCTTTTCTTTTGTTGGCTTGGCTGGCGCGTTGCTCTGCGTACCGCGCCTTCTTTTTTCTTGTTGCCTTTGCTGGCGCTTTGCGCTTCGCGCTGCGCCTTCTTTTCTTTTGCTGTCTTGGTTGGCGCGTTGCGCTTTGCGCCGTGCCTTTTTTCTCTTGTTGCCTTGGCTGGCGCGTTGCGTTATGTGCCGCGCCTCTTTTCTCTTATTGCTCTTAGCGCATGCGAATGGTATAATGGCGTTGATTCTTTCTTAATGTTTCGCTGATACGCATGAAAAAGCCCCGCCTATGAACAACTTTTCTGTTATCCCTGTTTCAGCGATTTGTTCGCGGGAAGCACTGTGCATAAGATAAAGGAGGCCGTGACATGCTCACCACGCCTTGGGGCGAAGCCCTGGATGAAGCCCATATTCTGCCGGAATATCCCCGTCCCCAGTTGAGGCGCGACAGCTATCTGAACCTCAACGGTCGCTGGGAATACGCTATCACCGAGGATGACGTACAGCCGCAAGCATATGACGGCTCCATTCTGGTGCCCTTTTCTCCGGAGAGCGCGCTCAGCGGCGTGGACCGCACGCTTATGCCCGGGCAAACGCTATGGTACCGCCGCCAGCTTATCCTGCCCGACGGCTTTTTGCCTCAGGGCTGGCGGCTTTTGCTGCACTTTGGCGCGGTAGATCAGGAAGCCGTCGTTCTGTTGAACGGCAAGGAAGCGGGCCGCCACATGGGCGGCTACAATGCCTTTGTCGTGGAGCTCACCGCTTTGTTGCAGGAAACGAACACGCTGGTTGTGCGCGTGCATGACGATACGGACGCCTCCTTCCACAGCCGCGGCAAGCAAAGCAGCCGCCGGGGCGGTATCTGGTACACGCCGCAAAGCGGTATTTGGCAGACCGTGTGGCTGGAGGCCGTGCCCTCGCGTCATATTCGCAGCCTGCGCATTACGCCCCTGTTTGACGAATCCGCCGTAGAAATAACGGTAGCGGCTCCTTCCGGCCTGCACTGTGAAGCTGTTGTGGATGGGCGCACCGTGCCCTTTTCCTCCGGAGAGCCCACGCGCATTCCCCTGCCGGATTTCCGCGCCTGGTCGCCGGAGGATCCCTTCCTTTACGACCTTACCGTTACCATGGGCGAGGATCGCGTGCAAAGCTACTTTGGCATGCGCAAAACCGAGGTGCGCGCCGACCATGCGGGTGTAAAGCGCCTGTTTTTGAATGGCGAGCCGTATTTTCACAACGGACTGCTGGATCAGGGCTATTGGCCGGACGGGCTTTACACCGCCCCCAGCGACCAGGCCATGATCCACGATATCCAAACCGCCAAGCAGTTAGGCTTTAACATGCTGCGCAAGCATATCAAGGTAGAGCCCATGCGCTGGTACTACCACTGTGACCGTCTGGGCATGCTGGTTTGGCAGGATATGCCCAGCGGCGGTGGCCACTACCGCTTTTCTACCGTCACCCTGCCGCTGGTTACGGGCCTGCACCGCCGCGACAACCGTTACCGCAGCTTTGCGCGCGCGGCGGCCCAGGGCCGTGTGGAATACATGGAGGAGCTGGCTGAAATGGCCACCCAGCTTTACAACACGCCCTCCATTGTGCTATGGACGCCCTTTAACGAGGGGTGGGGCCAGTTTGACAGCACGCAGGTATGCAAGATGCTCTCCAGCCTGGACGCCACCCGCCCCATCGACCCCGCCAGCGGCTGGCACGATCAGGGCGCGGGCGATCTGAAAAGCCTGCACGTATATTTTAAGCCTTACCGCTTCCGCCTCGACCGCAAGGGCCGCGCCGTTATCCTAAGCGAGTTTGGCGGCTACAATCTGCGCATGGACGGGCATTGCTTCAGCCAGTCCGATTTCGGCTACAAAAAGTTTCAGAACGCGGAGGCGCTATGGCAGGCCTATCTGCGCCTGTTTGAACGCGAGGTGCTGCCCGCCATTCCGCGCGGGCTATGCGCCACGGTATACACCCAGCTTACCGATGTGGAGGACGAGCTAAACGGGCTGCTTACCTATGACCGCCGCGCCGTCAAGCTGGACGCGGAGGCGCTGCGCAGGCTGAACGCGCGGGTGTATGAGGCTGCGCCCAAGTGGTAAAGGGGCTTCGCCTTTTTTACGGGATGGCCCCCGCGGGGCTTAAATCGGCTTTCTTGCGGAAGCATTTCCGCGAAACTGGGTGAGGGCTACGCGCCCTACACCCTGCACATGGGCTTTCTTGCGGGGTAGCCCCCGCCAGGGGTTAAATCTGCATTCTTGCGGAAGCATTTCCGCGAAACAGGGTGGGGGCTACGCGCCCCCACACCCTGCGCCTACTCTTTCTGGAAAGAGTAGGCAGAAAGC
>JALEIQ010000038.1 GCA_022769795.1 Clostridiales bacterium | reverse complement strand
GCGACCGTTTTGCATGAGGACAGCGTGTTTCCCGTGCACCGCGCGGGCATTCCCACCAATATCCGCAATACCAATGATCCCACGGAGCGCGGCACCCTGATTGCCCACGGCGCGGTGGAGGAAAGCAATCCGTATGTGATTACGGGCATCGCCGGGAAGCTGGGCTTTAGCTTTATCTCCGTGGAAAAGGCCATGATGAACAGCGAGCACGGCTTTGGCCGCCGCGTGCTTCAGGCCGTGGAGGAGTGCGGGCTGTCCTTTGAGCATTTGCCCACGGGCATTGATACCATGTGCGTGGTGCTGGCCACCAAGGATCTGGCCCCGGTGAGAAAGCAGCTGGTCAACCGCATCGTGGAACTGACCGAGCCGGATACGCTTACCATTCATGATGATATGGGCATTATCGCAACTGTGGGTCGCGGCATGGTTCATAACCCCGGCACGGCGGCCAGGCTGTTTATGGCGCTGAGCCGCGAGCACGTGAACGTTCGCATGATCGATCAGGGCTCCAGCGAGCTGAGCATTCTTGTGGGCGTGGATAACGTGGATTTCGAGGCCGCTATCCGGGCTATTTATCATGAGTTTGTGAGGGAATAAGGGAAAGAGGCATACGAATGAGCTTGAAACGTCCCTTCCGTAGGCAGACCGCATGGCGCAGCCGCGCGCACCGCGCGTGGTACCGCTTTTGTGCGGTCTGCCTTTCTTTATACATCGGGTACGTAACCTATCTTTCACAGAGCGCTTTTTTGGAGGGAAGGGTAGAAACGATCGCCTGCGGCCTGGCGTTTCTACTTTTCAGCGGCGGCGTATGGGCCGTGCTCACGCAGTGCTGCGAGAACTGTCTTGTGAACGCCGCTCCGAAGCCCTGCGAGCAGCTGGATAGGCTGAATGCGCGCGTGTTTTGGATTGCGCTGGGCATTTGCCTGGCGGTCTTTGGGTGCGCCTTTGCGGCGTGCTGGCCGGGCGGCGTGAGCTATGACGCCTCCAATCAGTGGCAGCAGGCGCACTCCGGCGAGTTCAACAACTGGCATCCGCTGTTTCATACGCTGCTGATTTGGCTGGTGACACAGGTGCGCGACAGCTATCCCTTCGCGGTGCTTGTGCAAATTATCGCGTTTTCGGTAGCTATGGCCTACCTTACGGCCACGCTGAACAAGCGGGGCGTGCCCGCCTGGCTCGCGCTGGGGGCGCACGCGCTGGTCGCGGCCTCGCTTCCGGTGCGAAACACCCTGATGTATTTAGGCAAGGACAGCGCCATGACCATCGGCGTGATGGCGCTTACGTCGCAGGCGGTAAATATTCTTTATACGCGCGGCGGCTGGCTGCGCAGGCCGTTCAATGCCGCGGCGTTTAGCGCGGCGTTGGCGTTTACCACGCTGGTAAGGCACAATGCCTTTCTTTGGACGGTTCCGCTGCTGCTGTGCGTATTTTTTGCCTTTGGCGGCGCAAGGCGCTTTTCGGCCTTGGCGGCGTGCGTGGCGGCGGTTGCTTTTGCGCTGGTGCAGGGGCCGCTGTATGGAATGCTTGATGTGGTGTATCCCTCCAACCTTGTGGAGGAGAGCGTAGGCGTGCCGATGACCATTCTGGCGGATGTGAAGCAGAGGGCTCCGGAGGCGCTGGATGAGGAAACAAACGCTTTTTTGGGCTCGTTGGCCACGGACGAGGCCTGGAGGAATACCTATGCGCCGCATAATTACAATTCCATCAAATTTACCTATGACCGCGAGAAGATTGCCTTTACGCCGCTTCCCAAGTTATTGGGCATGACGGCGCGCGCGGCCGCGCGCGCGCCGCGCGTAGCCTTTGAGGCGGTGAACGGCCTAACCGGGCTCGTATGGGATATCACCGGCGAGAACCGCGGCTGGGAGAGGGTGCGCAATTCGGGCGATCTGGAGGAGGCGCGCTATGGCCGCGCCACCCTCAATACGATAGGCGGGAAGCTTTGCGCCATCATCGACGCGGCGATAGGCTGGCTGCCCATACGTTGGCTTACGCAGAATATAGGCGCACAGCTACTTATGCTGCTTATGGTGGCGCTATGGGCGCTATACCGCCACGGCGTGCCCGCGCTGACGCTGGCGCTGCCAGTGCTGCTGTATAACCTGGGAACGATGGTGCTGCTGTGCGGAAATGACGCGCGCTTCTTCCAATGCGTAATGACGGTGTGCATTCCCTGCATGCTGGCGCTGCTTTATCTGCCCATAACCAAGGAGGCGTAGCCAGCTATGCACATCACGGCGCAGATGCTTTGGACGGTTTGCCCGCTGGCGCTGCTGGCGGGCTTTATAGACGCCGTTGCGGGCGGCGGCGGGCTGATTTCGCTGCCTGCGTACTACCTCGCGGGGCTTCCCGCTAGCATGGCGGCGGGCACAAACAAGCTATCCGCCACCATGGGCACGGTGCTGGCCGTGTACAATTATGGCCGTTCGGATAAAATAAACAAGCGGATCGGCCTGTTTTCTGGCATGGCGGCGGTGATTTGCAGCACCATGGGTGTGCTTTTGATGAAGCAGCTGCCCGACCGCACGGTGCGCATCCTGGTAATGTGTTGCATCCCTGTGGCGGCGGCGATGACCCTGCGCGGGCGAAGAAACGCGCGACCCGTCGTGGAGCGCACGCCGGGGCAGGTGGCGGTCTACTCCCTGTTGATTGGCGCCGCGATTGGGTTTTACGACGGGCTTGTGGGCCCGGGAACGGGTACGTTTTTGATTCTATTATTTATTCAGGTATTTGCCTTGGAGGATGTAACGGCCAGCGGCACCGCCAAGGTGACCAACCTGTGCAGCAACCTGGCGGCGCTTACCAGCCTTTTGCTTACAGGCGATGTGTTGTGGCTTTTGGGCCTGCCTGCCGGGGCATGCGCCATGGTGGGAGCGGCGGCGGGCAGCCGCCTGACGATACGCAGGGGCGCAAAAGTTGTGCGCGGAATGATGCTATGCGTCTTGACGCTACTTCTTGCCAAAATGATTACGGATATGTTACAATAAAGAGTACTCTTGTGAAGATTTGCTGCGGAGGTGCCCAGGATGAACCAACCTGATCTTTCCGGCAAGGTGCGCTTTATCATTCCGGTTGGGCCGGAATATGCGCTTGTGGCCGGAATGGCCCTATGCGGGCTCGGTATGCTGGCAGGATTGGATGTGGATATGCTGGGCGACCTGAGAACCATCGCCACGGAATGCCTGGACTGCCTGGCGCACCAGTCGGGAAGGCCCGAAAGCATCGCCATGGAGGCGCGGGTGGTTGAAAAAAGGCTGCATATGCGCTTTCAGGCGCAGGATCGAATGCATACGCAGGAGGAGGACGCGCTTGCTCTGGACATCACGCGCGGCGTATTGGAAACGCTGGCGCCGGATGTGCGTTTGGATGTGGATGGCGAAGGCGTGCATGGCATTGAATGCTCCATGCCTGTATGAGGATGGAGGAAGGCCATGAACGACGAGCATTTGAATCCGCTGTTGGAGCGGTATGCCGCCAGCCGCGATCCCGCGCTGAGGGACGAGCTGTTTGAGGCCTATATGCCCATGGCGCGCGCCGTGGCGCGCAAATTCAGCGGACGTGGCGTGGAGCTTGAGGATTTGCAGCAGGTGGCCGGTATGGCGCTGCTCAAGGCGTTGGAGCGCTTTGAGCCCGGCAGAGGCTTTCGCTTTATCACGTATGCCGTGCCAACGATCACGGGGGACGTGCGCAACCACCTGCGCGACCACAGCGCCATGGTGCGCATGCCGCGTGATACGCGGCAGAGGCTCTACCAGATGACGCGCGAGCAGGAACGCTTCGAAAGCGAGCATCTGCGCGCTCCCAGCGCACAGGAGCTGGCCGGTCGCCTGGGCATAACGCCGGAGGAGCTATTGGCGCTGCTTGCGCTAAGAACCCAGAGCGAAGTGGTATCCCTGGACGCGCCGGTGGGCGATGAGGAGGGCACGAACCTGGCCGAGCTGTTGGGGGAAACGGACGCCTCTTTTGAGAACATGGAGCGCCGGGAATGGATGGAATGGATTTTATCGAAGGTTGGCGAAACGGAACGCAAGCTTTTGCTGATGCGCTACCGTGACGGCTTGGGGCAGCGGGAAACCGCGAAACGCCTGGGAATTTCGCAAATGCAGGTATCGCGTGTGGAAAGGCGCGTACTAAGCCGTCTGCGGGCAATGGAGGCGTATGTGTAGCCCTTTATTCAGGGTTCAAGAGCTTTTGGAAAGGAAGTGAGGCGCGTGCAGCCGGATCAAAACCAGCCGCAGGGCCCTTATATGCCCGATGCTGGCGCGCAGGCGAATTGGCCGCCTAACGGCATGCCTGGCCAGGGCTTTGGCATGCCACCGCAGGCATGGCAGGGCCAGCAGCCCTGGCCGCAGGCACAGCCGTATACGCCGGAGCAGCTTCAGCAG
>JALEIQ010000287.1 GCA_022769795.1 Clostridiales bacterium | reverse complement strand
GGGATTTCACCAGCGCGCGCATCTCCTGAATGCCCGCTGGATCCAGGCCGTTGGTGGGCTAGTCCAGCAACAGCAGCCTGGGCCTGCCCATCAGGGCGGCGGCGTTGCCCAGCCGCTGCTTCATGCCCAGCGAGTACTGGTTCACCCGCTTGCGGGTTTCATGCGTAAGGCGCACGGCGTCAAGCGCCTCGTCAATCGCGCTTTGGGGCAGGCCCCTTAATGAGCGGATGATCTCCAAATTCTCCCGCGCGGTCAAATGCCCGTAGTAGCTGGGCGATTCAATCAGCGAGCCCACCTTTCTTAGCAGGCCCAGCCGGTTGCGCGCGTCCATGGGCTTTCCAAGCAGGCAAACCTCTCCCTCCGTGGGGTGAATCAGCCCCAAGAGCATTTTCATGGTGGTGGTTTTCCCCGCGCCGTTTGGGCCTAAGAAGCCGTATACCGTGCCCTCCGGCACACGCAAATCCACATGATCCACACTGGTTTCCTGGCCGTAGCGCTTGGTCAGGTTTCTGGTTGAAATGGCGTAGTCCATAAGCGGAAACGTCCTCCTTTCCTGATTACGCCGCCCATCATACCGCCCCGGCCTTACGCCTGCGTGAAACCCGCCTTACATTTGCCTTACGTTTTTTCTTTTTCCCTTTTCAGCCCCGCCGCGCGCAGATATAATGGAAACAAACCGAAGGAGGGGGTTCCATGCGCGATATTCACCAGGCGCGGCTCTTATGTGTGGATGATGAACCGGAGCTAAGGCGTATGCTCGCCCAAATTTTGCGGGACGACGGCTATGGGGATGTTCGCACCGCCGCCACCGCGGCCCAGGCGCTTGCGCTTGCGCGGGAAACACAGCCGCACGCCTTCCTGTTGGACGTTATGCTGCCGGATGGCGACGGCTTTGAGCTGTTGAAGCGGCTGCGCGACTTCACGCAGGCGCCCGTGCTGTTCCTGTCCGCGCGCGACGAGGATGAGGCCCGTCTGCGCGGCCTTGGCCTTGGCGCGGACGACTACATCACCAAGCCCTTTCTGCCCAGGGAGCTTACCCTGCGCCTGAAGGCGGTGCTCAGGCGCACCTATGGCGCGTCCGAGGCCGTTGTTGATCTTGGGCCCGTAAGCGTCGATCTGGAAACGGGCGTTGTGCGCGGCAACGGTCCGGAAAAGACGCTTACCGCCAAGGAATACGCCCTGCTTTGCAAGCTTAACGAAAACCGCGGCCGCATCGTCACCATCGACGCGCTGTGCACGGCCGCATGGCACGGTGAAAACCTGGGCTACGAAAACACCCTGATGGTACACATGCGCCGCCTGCGTGAAAAAATCGAGCCCGACCCTTCCCATCCGCGCTATCTGGTAACCATGCGCGGGTTGGGATACCGCCTGTTGAAGGAGGCCAGGCCATGACACGCCGCATCTGGAAAGCCGCGGGAGGCCTGGCGGGCTTCTTTGCCGGGCTGATAGCCGTTCTGCTTGCCGCGAACCTTCTTCTGATCGGGCTTGCCGTGGCCCGCATCACAAGCGACGGCAAGCGCGCTCACGTGGCGGAATACGCCGCGCAGCTCAAACGCGCCGCCCAAAGCTGGGAGCTGCCCGGGGAAGCCTCCGCATCGCTTAGAAGCCTTGGCTGCTGGGCCATGCTGCTGTCCTCAAGCGGCGATGTGATATGGTCGCAGGATCTTCCCGCGGAGCTTCCGTCGCATTACACGCTTTCGGATGTGGCCGCGTTCAGCCGCTGGTATTTGAACGATTATCCCGTGAAAACCTGGGCGCACGAGGACGGCCTGTTTGTGCTGGGCCAGCCCAAGGGCTCCCTATGGAAATACCGCTTTGAAACGCCGGTAAGCCAGCTTGGCTTCTGGCCCTACTGGGCCGCCGGGCTGATACTGGTAAACGCGGCGCTTTTGTTTGCGGCGGCGGCGCTGCTTGCCCGCCGCTTCCAAAAGCAGCGCGACGAGGCGCGCGCCGGGTGGATTGCCGCCGTGTCCCACGATGTGCGCACGCCCCTCGCCACGGTTTTGGGCTATGCCTCCGCTTTGGAAGGCGCGGACGGGCTTTCGTCCGAGCAACGCCACATGGCCGCCGCGATTTGCCGCAAGGGCGTGGAGCTGCGCGGGCTGATTGCCGATCTCAACCTCACCAACCGGCTGGAATACGCCATGCAGCCGCTCTCGCGCGAATGGGTTTCCCCCGCCGCGCTGATCCGCGAGGCTTCTGCCGCCTTCCTCAACGAAGCCCCGGACGAGCGCTGGCCCATCCGCTTTTCGCCTGATCCCGCCCTCGAATCCGTGCTCCTGTACGGCGACAGGCAGCTTCTGGTGCGCATGCTTGCCAATCTGCTGCGCAACAGCGCGCGCCACAACCCGGAAGGCTGCGGCATCGCCATAACGCTTCTGGAACGGGCGGGACGCTGTGATATCCTTGTGAGCGATGCGGGCCGCGGTTTCACGCCCGATCAGCTAAACCGGCTCAGCCAGGGCGATCTGCCCTCCGGCGAGGACGGGCATGGCCTGGGTTTGCGCATCGTGCGCAGCGTCGCCCAGGCGCACGGCGGGCGGGCCGCCTTCTCCAACGCGCCTGAAGGCGGCGGGCAATGCCATCTCACGCGGCTTGGCCCCTGCAAACGCCTGCGCGCAAAGCCCGCTCCCGAGCAGGGCTGAAACAATCGTTTGCGAACCGCCTCGGACTGTGCTATACTGTGTGCAAAGACGCAAGTAAGGGGGCGTACCTATGGATGCTTTGATTCAACAGGCCGTAAGCGGCATGCGCGCCAACGGCTTTAAGGTCGCGGAGGTTCGCACGGCCATGGAGGCGCGCGATTATCTGCTCGCCCACATCGCGCCGGGCAAATCCGTAGGTGTGGGCGGCTCGGTAAGCGTGCGGGATACCGGCGTGCTGCCCGCCCTGGAGCAGCAGGGCTGCAAAGTATACACCAGCTGGGGCGCAAAGCCTGAGGATATCCCTATGATCCGTCAAAACAGCCGCACGGCGGACGTGTACCTGTGCTCGGCCAACGCCGTTACCAGGGCGGGAAAGCTGGTGCTGGTGGACGGCCTGGGCAACCGCGTAGGCGCGGTATGCGACG
>JALEIQ010000263.1 GCA_022769795.1 Clostridiales bacterium | reverse complement strand
CTAACCCAAGCTGACCGGAGGCAAACAGCATGTTTCCGGCTTGGATAGCCTGCGAATACGGCCCGATGGCGGCGGGAGCGGCTTGTGTGTGAACGACTACCTTGCTCATAATAATCTCCTTTCAGCGTAGCAAAGTGCATGTGGTCATTTTACCATTGCGACTTCTGAATGTAAACCGCCGGGCTTCAATATGGGAGCATTTCACAAGAAAAATCGCAAAATGAGCGTTGGTTTGACGAGAAAACATTGACGGAAGCCTCTTTTCCTTGTAAAATATGGATAGCTATCCTAAGGAGGGAAAATAGGTGTATTACGATAATAAAATCTGGATAGGCTCGGACGAGGAACACAAGCCCGTATACCTGTTGCCGCAGATGGCCAACCGTCATGGCTTGATTGCGGGCGCAACAGGCACAGGAAAAACCATCACGCTCAAGGTAATGGCCGAGGGCTTTTCTGATATGGGTGTGCCGGTATTCCTTGGCGATATCAAGGGTGACCTGAGCGGAATGGTAAAGCCTGGCGAACAAAATGAAAAAATTGCAGAACGGTTGATGCAGGCTGGCGTTACAGAGTTTAAGCACGACAGCTATCCGACCGTGTTTTGGGATGTGTATGGGGAGCAGGGTCATCCCGTGCGCACAACGGTAAGCGAGATGGGGCCCCTGCTGCTTGCGCGCATGCTGAACCTGAACGAAACGCAGTCTGGCGTGCTCAATATTTTGTTCCGTGTTGCGGACGACGAGGGCATGCTTCTGCTGGACATCAAGGATGTAAAGGCGATGCTGGCTTATGTGGGCGAGAACGCCGGAAAATATACGCTGAACTATGGCAATGTAAGCAAGGCGACGATTGGCGCTATTCAACGCGCTATCGCTGTGTTGGAAGATCAGGGCGGAGATAAGTTCTTTGGCGAACCGGCTCTGAATATCGGGGATTGGATGCAGCTGGATGAGGAAGGCAGAGGCTTTATCAACATTCTTGCGTGCGATAAGCTGTTCCTTAGTCCGCTTATGTATTCTACCTTCCTTCTGTGGATGCTCAGCGAGCTGTATGAAAGCCTGCCGGAGCAGGGCGACTTGGAAAAGCCGCGCATGGTATTTTTCTTTGATGAGGCGCATTTGCTGTTTGACGATTGCAGCAAGCAGCTTATGGATAAGATTGAGCAGGTCGTGCGGCTTATCCGCAGCAAGGGCGTAGGCGTGTTCTTCATCACCCAGAATCCCGCGGATGTGCCCATGAACGTTTTGGGCCAGCTTGGCAACCGTGTGCAGCATGCGCTGCGCGCGTATACGCCTTTGGATCAGAAGGCGGTGAAGGTCGCGGCGCAAACCTTCCGTACCAATCCCGCCTTTAGCACGGAGCAGGCCATTACGGAGCTAAAGACAGGCGAAGCGCTGCTTTCGTTCCTGGACGAAAATGGCGCGCCCGGCATTGTGACGCGCGCGACCATCTTGCCGCCGCAGAGCTATATGGGTGCTGTTTCGGACAGCCTGCGCAAAACCTTTATTGAAACCAGCCCTTTCTATGGTGTTTATGAGCAGGAAGTTGACCGTGAGAGCGCCTATGAATATCTTGTTGGCAAGATGAGCGAGGCGGCTTCCCCCAAGGAGCCCGCTCTGGCAGCAAACGCAGCGCCCGCCATGCCCGTGCAACAGGCTCCTATGCAACAGGTTCCCGTGCAGCAGGCTCCCATACAGCAGGTTCCCGTGCAACATGTTCCTGTCCAGCAGGCCATTCCCGTAGCGCCCGCGCAAGGCTTCATGGTATTTGACCCCGCTACGGGAACCTATGTGCAAAAGCAGTTGGAAACCATGACGGACGCAGCGCCTGCGCAGGCTGCAAGCGCGCCCGCCGCGCAGCCACAGGCGGTTCAGCAAAATGTACTTGTGTATGACCCGTCCACCGGTGCGTACGTGCAAAAGCAGATGACGCTGGCCTTCAACCCCGCCACAGGCCAGTATGTGCCGGTGCAGACGGAGGAAGAAATCAAGGCTGAGAAGGAGGCTGCCGCTGCCAAGGCAAAGGCAGATCGGGAAGCCGAGGCGGCCCGTATCAAAGCGGAAAAGGAAGCCGCCAAGGTCGAGAAGGAGCGCATTGCGGAGGAACGCAGGGCACGTGCCGACGAGCTGCGTGAAGAGCGTGCGGAACGCGCTCGCGCCAACAATAGCGTTCTTGGCCGCATCAAAAATACTGCGATTGCTACGGCAACCCGCACCCTCACCAATGAGCTTACGCGCGGCCTGCTGGGCACCTTTACTGGCAAGAAGCGTTAAGCCTGGA
>JALEIQ010000259.1 GCA_022769795.1 Clostridiales bacterium | reverse complement strand
TGCGACACGCGCATGCTGGCGGCGCAGTATTCCTCAAAAAATGTGTGCGTGGTGCGCACCAGCGCCTTCATCTCCGGCGTATCGCGCCCGGCGTCGTCGCGCACGGGCCGCACGGAGGCGATCATGCAGGGCTCCTCCTGCAAAACGCTGCCCAGCACGGCGCGGCGCACGCCTTCCACCAGCACGCGGATGCTGTCGCCGGGCAAATTAAGCACCTGCTTGATTTGCGCGATTGTGCCCACGCGGCACAAATCGCCCGCGTGGGGATCGTCCACCTCAGCGTCCGTCTGCGCAACCAAAAAGATGCGCTGATCCTCCATCATCGCTTTTTCCAGGGCCGCCACGCTCTTGGGTCTGCCCACGTCAAAATGAAGCACCATGTGCGGAAAGATCATCATCCCCCGCAAAGGCAGCACGGGCATGCGCATCAGCACGCTCCTGCGAACCGTATCCTGCATACATATCCTCCCATGTTTCCAAAAAACACACTTTGCGGCGGTTTTGCGCCGCGTGCAATGATTATAGCGGCATTTGCGGCCAAATGCAAGCTCTCAGGCCGGATTGTCACAAATCTGCGGTGCTGCCAATATCCCCCATACATGGAACGGCGGCGTTTCTCACAAGCTAGCACGGAGCATTGTACAAGCATTCCACGAATGGAGGTTCTACCGTTGGTCAGCGCCATTTTGTTTGCGATTCAGCTATTGGTAACCGTGGTGGTGGGCATCTACTTCTATACGCAATTGCGCCAGCAGCGCAAGACGCAGCCTGCCAACCGCCGTGAAAGCGGCCGGGAATACGACCGGCTTCAAAAAATGCGTGCCCTCAAGCTCAGCGAGCCGCTTGCCGAGCGCGTTCGCCCCGCCAAGTTTGCGGACATCGTGGGCCAGGAGGACGGCATTAAGTCGCTCAAGGCCATTTTGTGCGGCAAAAACCCCCAGCATGTGCTGATCTACGGCCCTCCGGGCATTGGCAAAACCTGCGCCGCGCGCCTTGTGCTGGAGGCCGCTAAAAAAAGCCCCGGCACCCCCTTCCTGCCCAACGCCCCCTTTATCGAGATGGATGCCACCTGCGTGCGCTTTGACGAGCGCGCTATAGCCGACCCCCTCATCGGCAGCGTTCACGACCCAATCTACCAAGGCGCGGGCCCCTTGGGCGTGCAGGGCATTCCCCAGCCCAAGCCGGGCGCGGTGAGCAAGGCGCACGGCGGCGTGCTTTTCCTGGATGAAATCGGCGAGCTGCACCCCATCCAGATGAACAAGCTGCTCAAGGTGCTGGAGGATCGCAAGGTCATGCTTGAGTCCGCCTATTATAACCCGGATGATACCGGCGTGCCCCGCTACATCCACGACATCTTCAAAAACGGCCTTCCCGCGGATTTCCGCCTTGTGGGCGCTACCACCCGCAGCCCGCAGGAAATCTCGCCCGCGCTTCGCAGCCGCTGCATGGAGGTTTTTTTCCGCGCGTTGGAGCCTGAGGAAATCGCGGATATCGCATACCACTCCGCCGAACGCGCAGGCTTTGAAATGACCCATGAGGACGCGGAAATGGTGGGCCGCTTCGCCACCTGCGGTCGCGACGCGGTAAACATCGTACAGATGTGCGCGGGCCTTGCGCAGATGGAAAACCGCACGCAGATTACCACTGCGGACGTGGAATGGGTTATCTATTCCGGCCACTATGCCGCCAGGCCGGATCAGCGCGCCGATACGGAAAACCGCGTGGGCGTTGTGCACGGGCTGGCCATTGTCGGTAGCCATCAGGGAGCCACCATGGAAATCGAGGCCGTGGCGCAGCCCGGCAGCGGGCGCCTTACCATCACCGGCATTGTGGAGGAGGAGGAAATAGGCGCGGAGGGGCGCAGGATCAAGCGCAAATCCACCGCGCGCAGCTCGCTGGAAAACGTGATGACCCTCCTGTGCGCCATGGGGTACCGCACCAGCGAGTATGACCTGCACATCAACTTTCCCGGCGGCACGCCCGTGGACGGCCCCTCCGCGGGCGTGGCCATGGCCGTGGTCGCCGCCAGCGCCCTTACCGGCAGGCCGGTGGACGGTCACGTGGCCGTCACGGGCGAGGTATCGGTTCGCGGGCTGGTAAAGCCTGTGGGCGGCGTGCCCGGCAAGGTAGAGGCGGCGGAGCACGCAGGCCTTACCACCGTGCTCATTCCCATGGATAACCGCATGGAGCGCTTTGAACACACCACCATTGAGGTGGTGCCCATCTCCACCCTGGAGGAAGCGCTTGACCGCATGCTTTTGCCCGCAAGCGCCGCCGCTCCCGCCGACGCTTCCACGCCGCCCCGTCCCGCGCCTGTGCCTGTGCTGGCAGCCGAGGAGCAGACGGCGGCGGGCAAGGGCTAAACGCCTCCTTGACAAACGCGGCATATGTGCTAGAATCTTCTTCCTTGGCTTTTAGCCATCAGGAAGGGAGTGACACATATGCCGAAATGAATAAGGGTGGAAAGTTTATCTTTGGCAAATCGCTCGTCCGTTCGGATGGAACGTTGCGCATTCCTCCGCAGGCCGTGGACGAGTACCGCGCCGCCTCGGAGGGACGCGTCTACCTGTTCACGGGCAGCCGCTCCACGGGCGGCTTCTGCGTCACGCGCCATGGTCTGCTCGCGCCTTCCAAGCTGGGCGGTATCCTGCGCGGCCTGCCCGCCCTTGACGCTTATGTGCAGCCAGGAGGGGCCTTCACGCCCTATAAGGGACGATCCTACGGCTGGCTGTCCATCAGGCCTGACGGCTGCATTCGCCTTGAAGAAAAGGCCCTTGCATTTCTGAACTTGAAGCCGGGAATGGCGCTTCTGTGTATCCGAAGCTCGGATATCGCCTTTACGCTGGGCGCGAAAGGGCCGCTGCTGGAAAAGGCGCTGGCCTATCCCGGCCCGATTGAAACGTTCTGACAATCGAAAAGCGGCAGGAAGGTATCTTCCCTCCTGCCGCTTGATTTCATTTTATTTCCCGTCTTGTCCGGACCGAAGCCTGAGCGCCGCATTCCAGATGCGATCCGCCGCCTCGCGCTTGCTCATCTTGGGCAGCGCCGTCGCGCCGTGCGCGGTAATCAGCGTTACAATGTTGGTATCCACGCCGAAGCCCGCGCCTTCCATTGTCACGTCGTTGGCCACAATCATATCCAGGCGCTTGCTTTCCAGCTTTTTACGGGCATTTTCCAGCACATGCTGCGTTTCCGCCGCAAAGCCCACCAGCACCTGGCCGGGCTGCTTGCGCTCTCCTACCGCTTTGGCGATGTCCGGATTCTCTACCAGCGTTAAAAGCAGCGGCTCGCCCGCGCGCTTTTTTAGCTTCTGCGGGGATGGATTCTCCACCCGATAATCCGCCGGGGCCGCCGCCTGCACGATGATATCCTGCTGCGCGCAGCGCTCGAGCATCGCCTCGTACAGGCTTTGCGTGGACGTGACCGGAACGGTTTCCACGCCCGTTAGAGGGGCCAGCCGCACCGGGCCAGACAAAAGCGTCACCTTCGCGCCGCGCTCCCGCGCCGCCTCGGCCAGGGCATAGCCCATTTTGCCCGAGGAGTCGTTGGTAAGGTAGCGCACCGGGTCAATTCGTTCTACCGTAGGCCCGGCCGTCACCAATACGCGCAGGCCCTCCATATCCCTCGTAGGGCAAAGGAGCGCGCATACCGCTTCCACAATCTCCTTCGGCTCGCTCATGCGCCCCGCGCCCGTATCGCCGCAGGCCAAAAAGCCGGTGCCGGGCCCCACGATGCGCACGCCGCGCCGTGTAAGGGTTTCCAGGTTTTGCTGGGTAGCCTGCGCCGTCCACATGCCTGTATTCATGGCCGGTGCCAACAGGATGGGCGCTTTGGTGGCAAGCAGCGTGGTGGTGAGCATATCGTCCGCAATGCCATGCGCCAGCTTCGCCATCAGGTTGGCCGTGGCGGGAGCCACCAGCATCACATCCGCCTTCTGGGCAAGGGAGATATGCTTTACATCCCAGGATTCCGTCCGTGAGAACGTATCCACGCATACAGGCCGGCAGCTGAGGGTTTCAAACGTGATGGGCGCAACCAGCTTGGTTGCGTTTTCCGTCATAATCACATCCACGCCTGCATGCAGCTTGCGCAGCCGGGAAACCACCTCGCATGCCTTGTAGGCCGCAATGCCGCCTGTTACGCCCAGCACCACATGCTTTCCCGAGAGCATATCAGTTTCCCGCCTCGGTGTCGCGCTCGTAGGTCAAAAGCCCGCGGTTGATCTCCTCTACGGCAATCTTCAGGGGCTTCATGTCCTTGGGGTCAATCAGGGGCTGGGCGCCGTCCACCAGTTGGCGGGCGCGCTTGCTGGCCTCCACCACCAGCGTGTAGCGGCAATCCACCTTTTCCGCCAGTTCCACAATCGTCGGTTCCACAATCGCCATTTCAGCATCCTCCTCGCAAGGTGATTTTATCGGTCAGTTTTCGGAAACGGTTGGCTTGAAGCGCGTGGTGCGCTGCTTTTCGGCGTTTACAATGGCCTGTAGCTGAGAAAACGCCAGTTCCAGGTTATCGTTGATAATAACGTACTGGTAGCGGTCAATCTTTTTGACTTCTTCCCGGGCGTTGGCCAATCTGCGCTCTATCTCCGCCGGGTCGTCGGTGTTGCGGGTGTGCAGCCTTACGCGCAAATCCTCAAAGCTGGGCGGCAATACGAACACGCTCACATATTCCTTCGCGTTTTTCATCACGCTAACCGCGCCCTGAGGGTCGATATCCAAAAGCACATGATAGCCCTGCGCCATCATTTCTTCCACTGGCTTGCGCAGCGTGCCATAGTGATGGCCATGTACCGTGGCGTGCTCCAAAAACGCGCCGTCCCGCACAAGCCGCTCATACTCCTCGTCGGTCACAAAATGATAGTGCACACCCTCAATCTCGCCCTCGCGCGGTTTGCGGGTGGTCACGCTGCATGAAAAGCGGAACGTTGGATCGCAATCCATCAGCTTTTTCACCAGCGTGCCCTTGCCCGTTCCAGACGGGCCCGAAATAATCAGCAGCATACCCGTGCGTTCAATCTGAACCGCCACAGTTTAGCCCTCCCTTTCATCTATGGACGAATCGCGCATTCCAATGCGCCCGGCGATGGTTTCAGGCTGAATGGCGGAAAGCACCACATGATCGCTGTTCATCTGGATTACCGCCCGGGTGCGCCTTCCCTGCGTGGCGTCCACCACACGTCCTTTTTCCCTTGCCTCCTGAACGAGGCGTTTTACCGGCGCGCTGTCCGGGCTTACAATGGCAACGATGCTATTTGCGTCCAGCAGGTTGCCAAAGCCAATGTTGATAAGCCGTACCACGCCCATCGCCCCCTCTTTTATACGGCGTTTTGCACCTGCTCGCGCAGCTTTTCAATCACGCATTTGGCGTCCACCACGCATTGCGCAATCTGCGCGTCCGACGCCTTGGAGCCGATGGTATTGACCTCCCGGTTCATTTCCTGAATCAGGAAATCCAGTCTGCGGCCCACCTCGCCGCCGTTTTCCACGCTGTCCAGGAACTGGGCGATATGGCTTTCCAGGCGGTTGAGTTCCTCATCGATAGCGCAGCGGTCGGCCATAATAGCCACCTCCTGCGCCACGCGCTGGGGATCCGCGCCCACCTGCCATTCCTCCAGCCGCGCCGCCAGGCGCTCGCGGTATTCGCGGGGCACCTCCGGCGCGCGCTCCAGGATGCGCTGCCGGAGCTTGCGAAGCTGCTCCACGTTTGCGCGCAAGTCCTCCGCCAGGTGCGCGCCCTCGCGCTGCCGCATGTCAATAAGCGCCTCGAGCGCTCCCTGGAACGCCTCCTGCGCCAGCTCGTCCACTGCTGCCGCGTCCTCCTCGGCCTGAACGATGCTAAGCGCGCCGCTTAGGGTGAGCGCTTCGGCCACGGTAGCCTTGCGGTAGGGCTCCAACTGGTGCCTTGCCTCGTGCAGCGCCTGGGAAAAGGCCGCCAGCAGCGTTTCATCCACGCGTACCTCGCGCGCGTCGGCACGCGTGTTGGCATAGGTCACAAACACATCCACATGTCCGCGCTTCACGCCGCTGTGGTTGAGCCTGTCGCGCAGCACGTCCTCCAGGAACGTCAGGTTTTTCGGCATACGAAAGGCGATATCCAAAAAGCGATGGTTCACGGCCTTGAGTTCAATGGTCATCTCGCGTCCGTCGCGACAAGCGCGGCAACGGCCATAACCTGTCATGCTCTGCATGGACCCTCTCCCCCCTATATCGTTAGTAAATTTTATTATAGCATTTTCGTGCCGAAAATACAAGGTTGGGTTTTTGTTGGGCGGGGAGGCAGGTTGTAGGGTGCCAAACACAGAAAAAAACATCAAACCATAGGCTACATATTATTGGAAGCGTTCTGTTGACGCGCCACCTTTCGTTTGCTATAATCTTTTCATATCTTTTTCATTTTCGAAAAGGCTCTTTGTTTGGGAGGCGTTGTTGTTGACTGTCCACAAAAGCATTGCCCTGTTCAGTGCAATCACCCTTCTGCTTTTGGCTCCCGCTGTCATGGCTGAATCCTGCGTTAGCCCCGAACCCGCGCTTGAAAGCAATCCGCTTCCTATTGACCTTTCAGGCGGCGTTCCCGCCGACCCCAACGGGTATATTGGCGAATGGGAATACTCCGACCCTACCATCCAGGTAAAAATCGAAAGCGGCCGGGTTTCCAACTGCGATTATTGGGTCGCGGACATCAAAATCGGCCACGCCTCACAGCTTCGCACCGCGCCTGCGGATAGTTTTTCTTCCAATATGGTGATGCCCGGAACAGCCATCGCCAAGCGCGTCAACGCCATTCTTGCGATCGATGGCGATTACTTTTGCTATACGCGCAAAGGGTTTATCCTGCGGCAGGGCGTTGTGTACTGCGATAAGCTGGAAGGCAGGCGCGACCTGCTTCTTATTGACGAGGACGGCGACTTCCACTTCATCCATAATGCTGCCGAGGGCGAGGGCGTAACGGAGATTGACGGGAAGAAGATTATCAACGCCTTCTTTTTTGGCCCCATCTTGGTGCAGGATGGAAAGCTGAATAAGGATTATGATTTTGACGAAATGACCTCCTTTGAGCCCTGCCAACGCATGTGCATCGGCCAGGTAGGTCCCTTGCATTACAAGGTT
Organism: Clostridiales bacterium; assembly: GCA_022769795.1. Taxonomy (GTDB): domain Bacteria; phylum Bacillota; class Clostridia; order Christensenellales; family Aristaeellaceae; genus Limiplasma. The sequence goes on along the minus strand of JALEIQ010000259.1, from coordinate 10,573 downwards.
GTTTGCTGCGCCGCACCCTTCCGCGGCTCGTCCGGCATGAAAACGCGTGCCTTTGCCCGGCTTGTGTTGGATTTGGGCATTGAAAACGCCTATAACCTTGACGGCGGCGATTCCACGATGCTCATTTTCAAGGGCGAAAAAATCAACGACGTCGATAACCCCAAAACGCGCGATCTTGCCGATATCATTTACTTCGCGTCCTCGGCAAATTTCCAGTGAGGAGGGCCCGGCATGTATGCGCTATGGATTGCCTCAGGGCTGCTGGTTTGCCTGTTGATTTTTGCGCGCCGCTTAGGCGGTGGCAGCCGCTCCTACTGCATTTCGCTGTTGACGGTGGCGCTTTCCGCTCTTTTGGGCGTTGCGACGGCAAAGCTTTTCTACGTGCTGCTGATTACCGTTCCCACAGCCCCGGCGGACGCCTTGGAGGCATTCCTCTACCCTGATGCGGACACGTTCTGCGTGTTTGGCGGCGGCGTAGGCGCGCTTGCGGGAGCCTGGTTCAGCGCCCGGCTTGTGAAAGCGAAGCCAGCGTTCCTGCTGGATCAATTTACACCCTGTATGGCCTTGTTTTTCGCCTTTCTTCGTGCGGCGGAAAGGGAGCTTGGCACCATTGGCGTAGGCGGATACGTGCCCTCCGACAACCCGCTGGCCCGCTTTCCCTTCTCCATTCCAAACATTTATGGCGAGCAGCTATACGCCGTGTTCTACCTTGAAGCCTTCCTGGCGCTGTTGTGCGGCCTGGCGTTTCTGCTGTGCCGCCGCCGCTGGCCCGAGGGCGTTCGCACGGAGCTGTGCCTGTTCTTTCTGGAGCTTCCGCAGGTCATTTGCGAAAGCCTTCGCGCCCGCTGCATGAAATGGGGCTTTGTGCGTACGGAGCAGCTACTGTGCGGGCTGTTGCTGCTAGGGCTTTTGTGGTATGCCTGCAAAAGGGAAAGCGGCCCGCGCAAGCGCCGCTATGTGCCGGTGCTGCTTGGCGCGCTTTGCATCGCAGGCATTGGGCTGCTGGAATATGGCCTTTACAAATCCGGCATTCCCGTATGGCTGTGTTATTGCATGATGGCAGTTCTGCTAGCTTGTCTGACGTTGCTTGAAGCTTTCGCCATCAAAAGGCGCTCCTGAATCAAAACCACCAGCTAAGCTGGTGGTATGCACCACGCCTTCAAGGCGAATTTGCTGGCTGCATCTCAAGACGCTCTGAATCGTAGTCAAGCGCAACTTTTGCCCGGCAACTCGCAAGCGAGTCATGCTTTTGAGTCGCTGGGTTTTTCTTGTTGCTTCCTTTTTTGTCACTCGCTTCGCTCGATATGCTTGAAGCTAAAGCTCTTCTATTCCACCAGCTCTGCTGGTGGTTGTTTTGTGCTAAAGCTAACAAAGCGAGGCTGGCGTGAAATCCACGCCAGCCTGTTATTTATCCCGCTTTCATAATTCCTTATCGGTTCTCCGCCGGGCTGTCGGGAAACGGCCTGTATTCTCCCGTTCGGAAAAAGTCATGGAACACTTCGTAATAAATGCCGTCGCGCCAGCCGCCTTCCGAGGGATTGTGCTTTGTGTCGATAACGCAGTCCCCAAGCGCCTCCTGCAACGAGTTCATCGTCTTTTCGCTCAACGGCTCCGCTTTGGCCCTGCTGTGACATTTTTTCATCCACAGCCGCTTGAGTTGCGGCATATCATAAAGCGGCGAAATGTCCCGAATGTTGTTATAGCCAATGTTGAGGTGGGCCAGATAGGGCAGCTCCTTCAAGGGCGATAGATCCTCAACAAAATTTGAGAACATCTCAAGATATTCCAGATGCTTCAGGCTCGCAATGGGCGTAATATCCTTAATGCGGTTGCAGGCGACAATCAAAACGCGCAGCTCCGGCAGCTCGTACAGGAAGGACAGGTCGTCCACGCTGTTATGGCCAATATCCAGCGCACGAAGCTCCTTGCAGTACTTGAGCACTGAAAGGGAGTCCGCCGAATGCGTTTTTGAGCCGGAATAATGCAGCGTGGAAAAGGCGGTCGCGTCCGTGCGCACGGTATGCTCCGCAAACTGTATCGTCCAGCCGAACGTAATCTTAGGATACCGCTCCGCCATCTGTGCAATCGCCTTGCGATCAACGCAGGTTGCAAACATATCCACCTTTTCCAGTTCAGAAAAGCCATCCAGAAACTCAAAAAACGCTTCCCAGTCCGTTATCTCCGTATCCTCCAGGTCAATATACCTGGCCTGCGTATCATAGCTTTTTCCGCAAAATACCGTTTGCGCTCCCGCGCACGATACCCAAAGGCTCACAACCAGTGAAAGGCATAAAAGAACAATCCGTTTTTTCCACAAGTAAATCCCCCTCCAATCAGAGCTGTATTGACCCGGTTTTCAGGTGCTTTCCCCCTCCATGCGCTCAGGTATAGGCAAAACCACCCCAATTTGCACAAATACAGGATATAAGTAACTCGCCCCAAAGGTGCCCAGCTTCTTGGGGCCCGTCACATATCCGCCGTCCTTTTGCAATTCCAGCGCCTTGCGGTAGGCCATGTTCACCGTTGCCCGCGTGATGGATTTATCCTTGCGGCTTACGAACATCTCGCTGCCGCGAATGGAATACGTAAACGCCAGACCCTTTGCCGTATGAAACGTGTGCGTCTGCCAACGAAGCAGTTCATTCCACAGCGCGTCCTCATCAGGAGTTGAAACCTGGGTTCTTTTCATAGGCTGCTCCTTTATACGCCAAGAAACCTTCTGTTTCGCAGGCCGCGCGCCCGCATCCGGCGCGGCTATCCTTTTGCAATGGAATTGTGTTTATTATATCGCGCGCCTTTCGGGCCGTCAATGAAAAGTATGCGGGCCCGCCTTGGATTTTCGGCAGGATTTTTGCTTTTCCCGGCAGGTATGGGCCCGGCTTGCGGTGAAAAGGAAGAAAGCATACTTTTTCAGGAGGGGAAGCCGGCATGAAGCGCCAATGGTGGCATGACAAAACGGCCTATCAAATCTATCCCAAAAGCTTTTGCGATTCGAATGCAGACGGCATTGGCGATTTGCAGGGCGTTATCAGCAAGCTGGACGATCTACAAGCGCTCGGCATCGAAATTTTGTGGCTCTCGCCCGTTTATCTGTCCCCCATGGCCGATCAGGGGTATGATATTGCCGATTATTACAGCATTGATCCCCGCTTTGGCACCATGGAGGACATGGAACGTCTGCTTGCGGAAGCGCGCAAGCGCGGCATTGCGGTGCTGATGGATTTGGTGGTGAACCACTGCTCCGACGAGCATGAATGGTTCCGCCGCGCGTGCGAGGATCCGGACGGCCCCTATGGGCAATATTTCTACATCCGTGACTGGCACGAGGGCGAAAAGCTGCCCACCAACTGGTGCAGCTACTTTGGCGGCCCCTGCTGGGACAAGCTGCCCGGCCATGAGGATAAGGTCTATCTGCATCTGTTTCACAAAAAGCAGCCGGACTTGAATTGGGAAAACCCGGCCCTGCGGCAGGAAATCTATAGGATGATAAATTGGTGGCTGGACAAGGGGCTGGCGGGCTTCCGCATCGACGCTATCATCAATATCAAAAAGGCCCTTCCCCTCTGCGACTATCCTCCCGACCGTCCGGACGGGCTGTGCTACGTGAGCACGATGCTGCGCCACGCCCATGGCGTGCTGGATTTTTTGGACGAAATGGCGCGGAATACCTTTCAAAAGCACGACGCGTTTACCATCGCCGAGCTTTTTGACGACCGGCCCGAGGATTTGCCGCGCTTTATCGGCGAGGACGGCTGCTTTTCCACCATCTTTGACTTTTCCGAAAACGCGCTGGATTCTTCGCCCAACGGTTGGTATGACCGCAAGCCCATAACGGCGGAGCAATACAAACAGGCCGTCTTTGCAGCGCAGGCGCGCGCGGCGGATGTGGGCTTCATGGCCAACATTATCGAAAACCACGACGAGCCCCGGGGCGTATCGCGCTACCTGCCCAGGGGAGAGCGCAGCGAAGCGGCCAAGAAAATGCTGGGCGGCCTCAATTTTATGCTTCGCGGGCTGCCCTTTCTGTACCAGGGACAGGAGCTTGGCATGGAAAACGTCCCCTTTGCGGACATTTCCCAGATTGACGACATCAGCACGCTGGACGAATACCAGGGGGCGCTGCGCGCGGGCCTCTCGCCCGAGGATGCCTTCGCCGCCGTCATCCCCTTTTCCCGCGACAATGCCCGCACGCCCTACCAGTGGAACGCTTCCGCAAACGCCGGGTTCACCACCGGCAAGCCCTGGCTGATGGTCAATCCCAACTATCCGCGCATCAACCTGGCCGAACAGCGCGGCAGGACGGATTCCGTCTATCACTTCTACCGCGAGCTAATCGCCCTGCGGCGCAGCCCGGCCTATCGGGAAACCGTGGTATGGGGCAGTCTGGAACCATACCTCGCCCATCAGCGCAACCTGATGGCCTACTGGCGCAAGGGAGAAAAAACGCTGCTGGTTGCGGGCAATTTCCAGGCCGGGCCGCAGGTGATGCCCCTGCCCCATGCGCCAAGGCAAATTCTTCTGAACAACCTGCCGGATATTGATCTGCGTGCCGACGGCGTGCATCTGGCAGGATATCAGTTCTTGGTGATGGAGATGTAAGCCGGTTGCTTTGCTAACCGCTTCAAGGAATCCCTGAATGCAAGGGATTCCTTTTTCTTGTTTTCTGGCTCAAACGTGTCAGGCCGCGCGCCCACAGGGCGATCAGGGAATGAACTATTTGTTGGATATAAATGGGAAGAATTCGCAAGGCTTCCTCGTCTATTCTATTGAAGGCTGTTCCCAATCAAGCCTGTACCTACAAGCATACGTAGAAAAGGAGGCGATTTCTTCATGATCCAAAGCAGGACAAACATTTTAAGCAAAGCAAGGCGGCCCGTACTATCGTTGATCGCTCTAACGCTGTTCCTCTGCCTGGTACTCTCTTGCGCCAGCTCCCGCGCGGCGGCGCTTACCTGGGAGGACTATGCCAGGGAGGTAAGGAAGATGGAGGAAAGATTCGGGGATTACGCGCATTGGCCCATAGCCGAAAAGGAAAATTTGATTCAGGCGTTGGTCGATATGGGCCATATCAGAGAATCCAGCGCTACAAACGAACTTTTTGAAGCTTCCATGTCCGAGGAACACAGGCATCAGTTGGCCGATCAAATCATGCTCAGATTTCTGGGCGGCGACGGCAACGCTTTCGTTCGCAAGGATGGCGTGCGCGCTATCTGTTGGGAAGCTATAACCGATGTGATTCTGGGAGACCCCAGCACCTGGACGCTAAAGGAACGGGCATGGTATCAACAGATAACCAATATGTTTGGCCGTGAAGACCCCGATATCTTTGTGCTTCCGAATGCTGATGACCTATCCGAAAAAGAAGCGGTCGCCATCGCCCGGGCGGCGATCATCAACGCATACGACCTGACCGAGGATGCGTTGGACGGCTTTATGCCGGACACGGTTTTGTACATCATCAACAGCCGTTGTTTCGGCGCTGAAGCCCGGCCTGATTACCGCCGGTGGCGAGTCAGCTTCCTATATTACCAGTATGGCCGGGAGGATGGCCGCACGCTGGTTCAAAGTTACGGCGCCATCGTCGATCAAAACGGGCATGTCATTGCCGATACGGAGTTGGGCGAGCCACATGTGCGGGAAATAGCCCTGAGCAGAAAAACACGGCCGGAAAATGGAACCTCCGCTATCGTTCAGGCTTTCCGGGAATTTGCGGAAGGTGAGCATTGCTATTTTCCCTGGCAATGGCCTGCTGAAGCAAAGGCGGAGTATTCCCAGCAGATTCGCCCCCAGGTATTGGCAGCCCTGGAAAAGGAGGAACTTGCCGTCTTGAGCGCCCCCGCATCGGAAGGAAAGCCCATTCGGGAGCTGATTGACAGCACGGTTTTTGCCTATGGCCTGCCAGAAGAAGAAGCCCTGCAAGAAGCCGAAGCCTGTCAGTTGGCTAAGCAGGTGCTGGCAGATGAACACGGGCTTTCCGAGAAGGCTTTGGAACGGTACGCAGTATATGCTTCTTTCGACATAACCGCCTCCGACGCTCCCCTATGGAAGTTCCTCTTTTGTCCGAAATCCTTTGAGGGTATGGAAACGGTCCTGCTTTACAAAGTCGAGCTAAACGCCAATACGAAAGAGGCGTTTGCCGCATACGCCATTGATTGGGATCGCTTGTTTCAGGAACAAGCCTATGATCTGCTGCTGTATTGAGAAATAAGAGGTATTCTCGTTATGGCGTGAGGTCAATTGGCCTTCCTGTCGATTGCCCAGTCCCCTTAACGCTTATATGGTAAGAGCTTAACAAGGAGTTGGGGAAGCCGCCAAGAAACGGCTCCCCCATTCAACTATGCCATCGGCCCGTCTATAACACAAAGGATAAAACCTTTTTTGGAAAAAATTCCGAAAATTCCCGAACCTATCGCGTCTAATCCTATATAAGGAGGTGGGTGGTACATGGGAGCTACCATAGGCCCGGGCAGCGCTTCAAAGGAGGCGTTTTGCCGGATGGTGGAGGACTATCAGGCCGCGCTGCTGCGCACATGCTATGTGATTCTCCGGGACTATGCATTGGCGGAAGACGCGGTGCAGGAAACCTTTTTGAAAGCCTATTGGGCGAGCACCGCATTTCGAGGCGATTGCAGCGAAAAGACGTGGCTGATGCGCATCGCCATGAATATCTGCCGCGACATAAGGCGCAGCGCGTGGTTTCGCCGGGTGGACCGGCGCGTCACACCGGAGCAGTTACCAGAGGCGTGCGTGCCCTTTGAGGCCAAAGACAGTACCCTGATTGAAAGCGTTATGAACCTGCCTTGCAGGGAAAAAGAGGTCTTGCTTCTCTATTTCTATCAGGATATGACGCTTGGGGAAATCGCGCAGGCCCTCGGCTTTGCCCCATCGACGGTATCCGCAAGATTGAAGCGGGCCAAGGAAAAGCTCAGTGTCGTGCTGAAAGGGGGCGAGGATGATGAATGACAAGGACATCCGCATACGGCTTCATCACGCAATGGACGCTCGCTTATCTGGCATGACCGGCGACCCGCGGCTTGCCCAGCGCATTATCAGCGCAGAAGGGAGTGGCAGGGTGAAAAGGAAGATATCGGTTGGCGTTGTGATTGCTATTATGCTTTTCCTTCTTACGCTTGGAGCATTGGCCGCAACGCTTCTGTGGGAAAGCTATGTGAGCGAGGTCATGCGCAAAGAGCAGCAAGCAGGGAACTATTCTCAGTGGAGCGCCGGGGATAAAGCGGCATTGATCGAAGCCTTGGTGGAGATGGGCTATGTCGAAAAAAGCCAGGAAACGGAAGCCCTTCTTAATGCGGATACGGCAGAGGTTAAGAAAAGCGCGCTTGCCGATCAAATTCTCCTGTCCTTACTGGAACAAAGCCCTTATATCCAGAGCTATACCACCTCCTTCAATCACGATGTGAGTTCCGTCACATCGGGTCTACTTACGATGGCCATCATGGGGCCCATGGAAAATTGGCCGGCGGAAAAGCGGGTGTGGTGGCAGCGGCTGACCAACCCGCACATCTCCAGCGCCAACGATATACCGCTTGTGAATCCGCAGCAGGGAGATATCTCGGAGGCGGAGGCCATTTCTATTGCGACAAAGGCCGTACTGGAAATACTCAACGTGCCTCAGAGCGAATTGGAAACAGCACAGGCGGTTGCCGATCTTTATGTGACGGATGAACGCCCGGAATACAGAAGATGGTTTGTAACCTTCAATGTTTTTGCGGAGGGAAGCAACGAGTATATTGAACGCTGGTATGAAGTCTTTATCGATAGCGCCGGAAACCTGATTGCCGACCCTGATTTCAGCGTCAAGCTATTGGAGGCCAAAGCCTCCAGCCTGTCGGGAAGCGGCGAGGAGGGCTCCTATCCGCCGTTGCTTGAGCAATACAACGAATATGCGCAAATGGAAGAAAGCTATCTTGTAAGAGAATGGTCTATTGAAACCAAAGCCGCCTATTCTGCGGATGTGCGCGCGCAGGTTTTGGCCGCGCTGGAAAGCGGCGACCTTGCGTCGCTGACGGATGCAGGCGCTCGCTATCCCGCGCCCCACCGGGAGCTGATTGCCAGCACCGCATGCGCGTATGGCCTGCCGCAGGAGGATGATATTCCTTTGGATGAAGCGCGCGACCTGGCAAGGCGATATGTTTGGAATGCATACGGTTTGGACGAGCAGACGAACAGAGAGCATTACAGCTATTACGAATACTACGATATCACCCATCCGAAGCGTCCGTTATGGAAATTTGTCTTTTTCCCAGAATCATTTGAGGGTATGAGCGCGGTTCCGGTATACAAAGTAGAGCTGGATGCGTATACCGGGGAACAAACCGCGATAGAAAGCGCCGAGTGGAGAGAAATTTTCTTCAGACCTCCTTTTGACCCGATTTGGTATTGAGCCATTCGGGTACTGGAAAATCTTTGTTACAGGTTGCAATGGTATGTAAATGGATTTTATGGAAGAATAAGGCGCTTCCAATCGTTATGATGGATGAGGCCGCGAATGTTTGCCGCCAATACAAAAGCATGTATAAAAGGAGGTTTCCAAATGAGAAAGAAGCTTTCGCTTGGTTTTGTACTGATAATGCTTGCGCTATGCCCCGCCATCACGGCGTTCGCCGATGCGGCGGAACAAGCCTTTCTTTCGGAGGTCGCCAGGCTGACGGCGGAAAGCGGCGGCTATGAAGCGTGGACGATGGAGGAAAAACGTTTCATGCTGCAAAGCATGAAGCAAAACGGTTTTGCAGACGAGGAGACGGTGCGTGCCCTAGGCACGGAAGAAGAAATAGACGCTTTCCTCATGAAACGTTATGCTCCGCCGGATATTCGGGGCGATCTCAGCGTCATCAGCCTGATGCGCATTGCCTGGGTTGAAATGGGGCCCTATACCGACTGGCCGAACGAAACCTGGGTGTGGTTTACGGACATGATGTTTGAAGCTGGGCTTTGGAGCAGCGCCAATGATGTGGACGTATACGCTACGCCTGGCGAGGAAGCCATACCGCCTGCCGAGGCGATCAAACTGGCAAGGCAGCAGCTTTTGCGTGATGGAGTTCCAGCGGAGGATGTGGAACAATCCCAGGTCAATTGGCACTATATGACGCATGCCAGCGACGTGGAACGAACCGGGCTGAAATACCTTGTGACCTTCCAAGGCCAGGAAACGCATTACGTCTGGATCACGCCGGATGGCAAAGTATTTGGCCAGCCAGAATGATGAGGGGATAAGAAAAACGCCCCTGCGAAGCATCCATCCTTTTGAGGGAATGGCGGCGGCAAGCACGCTTCGCAGGGGCGTTTTTATCTTACATATCGCTTTGCACTTTTTTCGCAATTTCTTTCCGCGCGACCTTCTCCGCCCATTCAAACCGGTCGGACAGCTTCGGGATAAACATACCGCCAATGAAGAAAATGAAAAATCCCAAGAGCATCAGCACCGTTGACGCTACGCCCGCAAATCCATCAGAGGAATGGCCGTTGGCGTTATACAGCAGAATGGACAGCGCCAAAGGAACAACGCTTACGATTACCGCGATAATGAAGCAGCTGGTGGGCTTGTGCGTATGCTTGGAAACGAACGTTGCCCGCGGACAATTTTCAAACTTTGTGTATCGATACGGAATTTTAGCGCCCATATGCATCCCCTTCCCTGTGGATAAAAAAAGGAAGCCCGGGCGCGTGCCTGGGCTTTCCTCTATAAAGCTTACTTTTGCGCTTCCTCAATCGCCACGGCCACAGCCACGGTAGCGCCTACCATGGGGTTGTTGCCCATGCCGATCAGGCCCATCATCTCAACGTGCGCAGGCACGGAGCTGGAACCGGCGAACTGCGCGTCGCTGTGCATACGGCCCATGGTATCGGTCATGCCATAGCTGGCGGGACCGGCGGCCATGTTGTCGGGGTGCAGGGTACGGCCGGTGCCACCGCCGGAGGCAACGGAGAAGTACTTCTTGCCGTTTTCCACAGCCCACTTCTTGTAGGTGCCAGCCACAGGATGCTGGAAACGGGTGGGGTTGGTGCTGTTGCCGGTGATGGACACGTCCACGTCCTCCAGGCGCATAATCGCCACGCCCTCGGTTACGTCGTCGGCGCCGTAGCAGCGCACCTTGGCCTTCTCGCCGTCGGAGTAAGCGGTTTCCTTCACCACATGCACTTCGCCGGTCTTGTAATCCATCTGGGTTTGCACATAGGTGAAACCGTTGATGCGGCTGATGATAAAGGCGGCGTCCTTGCCCAGGCCGTTAAGGATTACGCGCAGGGGCTCCTTGCGCACCTTGTTGGCGGTGCGGGCGATGCCGATAGCGCCCTCGGCGGCGGCAAAGCTCTCGTGACCGGCCAGGAAAGCAAAGCACTTGGTGCTCTCGCTCAGGAGCATAGCGCCCAGGTTGCCATGACCCAGGCCAACCGCGCGCTGGTCGGCAACGGAGCCGGGAATGCAGAACGCCTGCAGGCCCTCGCCAATGGCGGTGGCGGCCTCGGCGGCGGTCTTGCAGCCCTTCTTTAGCGCGATGGCCGCGCCCAGGGTATAAGCCCAAACGGCGTTTTCAAACGCGATGGGCTGTACGCCGCG
>JALEIQ010000228.1 GCA_022769795.1 Clostridiales bacterium | reverse complement strand
GTCGCGCGTCCCAAATTTCCAATTTGGGCCGTGCGATTCCGGCCTTTGGCCGGAACAGCATGACAACGTTCCGTTGTCATGCTGCCCTTGCGCATTACCTGCGTCCCCTCCGACTGTAATCCGAACCCAGCGACATGTGCAGTGGGTTCGGAAGCCTTGCGCAGCAAGGTTTCCTTGCAGGGTTCACCGGCCGCGCCGCAGGCGCAGGTGAACCCTGTTTCGGCGGAAAAGATCGCGCAGCGAGCTTTTTCGACGGCCTGGAGGCGACCCGAGAAGGCCGCGCATCGATTGACTTTCACGGCCCTATGCGGTATCATAAACACTTGGGAAAGCAGGCGCTTGCCTGGAAGAATTCCCATCTGCATGCAAAGGAGATAGCGGCATGTCTGTTTTGAAGCAAAAGATATTGGATCGCACCGTAACGCTGGGCGTGGTTGGCCTGGGCTATGTGGGACTGCCGTTGGCGGTGGAAAAGGCTAAGGCCGGGTTTCATGTGATCGGCTTTGACGTGCAAAGCCAAAAGGTGGATATGGTCAACCAGGGCCATAATTACATCGGCGATGTGGTGGACAGCGACCTGGAACGCATCGTGCGGGAAGGTCTGCTGCGCGCCACCACGGATTTCGCCTCCGTGGCCTCCTGCGATTGCGTATGCATCGCCGTGCCCACGCCCCTGGACGAGCATCAGCAGCCGGATATCAGCTACGTGCGCGCCTCAACGGAAAGTATCATGCCTTATATGCACAGGGATATGCTTGTGGTGCTGGAATCCACCACCTATCCCGGCACAACGGAGGAGCTGGTGAAGCCCATTTTGGAAAAAAGCGGGCTTACCTGCGGCGTGGATTTTTATCTGGCGTTCTCGCCCGAACGGGTGGATCCCGGCAACCTGATTTACAAAACCAAAAACACGCCCAAGGTTGTGGGCGGCATTACCCCGGAATGCACCGATATTGCCGCCACGCTGTACGAGGCCGTGCTGGAAGCGCCCGTGCACCGCGTGAGCAGCCCCGCCGTTGCGGAAATGGAAAAGATACTGGAAAACACCTACCGCAACGTCAACATCGGCCTGATTAACGAGCTGGCTATCCTGTGCAACCGCATGGGCATTAACATCTGGGAGGTTGTGGAGGCGGCAAAATCGAAGCCCTACGGCTTCCAGGCCTTCTATCCCGGCCCTGGCCTGGGCGGGCACTGCATCCCATTGGATCCGTATTACCTGAGCTGGAAGGCGCGCGAGTTTGGCTTCCACACCTCCATGATTGAAAGCAGCATGATTATTAACGACCGCATGCCCGAATATTGCGCGCAGCGCGCCATGGGCGCGCTCAACGAGCAAAAGAAGGCCATGAACGGCGCGAAGGTGCTGGTGCTGGGCGTGGCGTATAAGCAGGAGATTGACGATTACCGCGAAAGCCCCGCCATCCGTGTGATTGACAGCCTGCGCAAGCTGGGCGCGGAGGTATGCTTCTATGATCCCTATATTCCGCAGTACAGGGAGGGCGGAAAGGTGGAGACCGGCATTCCCGCGCTTACGGCGCAGGCGCTTGAGGAAGCCGACCTGGTAATGGTAACAACCGCGCATACCACCGTTGATTACGATTTTGTGGCGCGGCATGCCAAGCTGGTGTTTGACACCAAAAACGCCATGAAGAACGTGAAAAACCGCGAAAACATCCGCTTGCTGTAAGCGTGAAAGGAGCTTTGCAATGCGTGAAAGGCTTCGTTACGCGCTGATTGGCTGCGGCCGCATCGCGCCCAACCATATTGCCGCGGTGATGAATAACGCGCAGGATATAGCGCTGTGCGCGGTGTGCGACCCCGTGCCGGAGCATATGGAAGCGGTGCTTGGGCCGCTTGAGGAAGGCGAGCGGGCAAAGGTAAGGCGCTATACGGATTACCGGAAGATGCTCGCGGCGGAAAGGCCCGAGCTGTGCGCCGTGGCGACGGAAAGCGGCAAGCATGCGGCCATCGGCCTGGACGTGCTGCGCGCAGGCGCGAATGTGATTATTGAAAAACCCCTGGCGCTGTCCCTTGGGGACGCGCGGGCGCTGATTCGGGAGGCGGACGCGCGGGGGCTGAAGCTGTGCGCCTGCCATCAAAACCGGTTTAATAAGTCCATCCAGAAAATTCGCACGGCGGTGGAGGAAAAGCGCTTTGGGCGCATGCTGCACGGCGCGGCGCATATTCGCTGGAACCGCGGGCCTTCGTATTACGAGCAGGCCCCGTGGCGCGGCACCTGGGAGCAGGACGGCGGAGCGCTGATGAACCAGTGCATTCACAATATCGACCTGCTGCGCTGGATGATGGGCGACGGCGTGGACGAGGTAATGGCCTATACCGACAACCTCAACCACGCCTATATCCAGGCGGAGGATCTGGGCATGGCGCTGATACGCTTTTCCAACGGCGCTTACGGCATTGTGGAGGGCACCACCAACGTATACCCCCATAACCTGGAGGAAACGCTGTACCTGTTTGGCGAAAACGGAACCGTAAAGGCGGGCGGCAAGAGCGTGAACATCATTGAGGAGTGGGATTTCCGCGACGGGCGCGGCGACCCCGCCACCATCAAGATGCAGTTTGGCGAAAATCCGCCCAACGTGTACGGCTACGGCCATACGCCGCTGTATGCCGATATGATCGCCGCGATTCGGGAAAATCGCGCGCCCTATGTGGACGGACGCGCGGGCATGCGCGCGCTGGAGCTGGTGCTGGCCATTTACCTGTCAGCCGCCCGGCATGAGCCGGTGAAGCTGCCGCTGGAGGATTGCGCGACAATGGATTTTGAGGGAAGGTTTGGGCGATGAAGGCATATGTGCATCCAACCTCCGTGGTGGATGAGGGCGCGGAGCTTGGCGAGAATACCAAGGTATGGCACTTTTGCCATGTGGAGGGCAGCGCGCGCATAGGCAAGGGCTGCTCCATTGGACAGAACTGCTATGTGGGCAGCCGCACCGTGATTGGCGACGGCTGCAAGCTGCAAAACAACGTGAGCATTTATGAGGGCGTTACGCTGGGCGACGGCGTGTTTTGCGGCCCCAGTTGCGTTTTTACAAACGACCTTACCCCCCGGGCGCTTTATCCCAAGGGGCATGAGCATTTTGTGCCCACGCCCGTGGAGGACGGCGCAAGCATCGGGGCGAACGCCACGGTGGTGTGCGGGCACCGCATTGGACGCTGCGCCATGATTGGCTCGGGCGCGGTGGTCACGCGCGACGTTCCGCCGCACGCGCTGATGCTGGGCGTGCCTGCCCGGCTGTGCGGCCATGTGTGCACATGCGGCGCGCTGCTTCGCGGCGCGCTGCGCTGTGAGGCATGCGGCAGGCGTTATGAGCCGGACGGAGAAGGGCTAAAAGAGGTGGAAGCGGATGCAGTTCCATGATTTGGAGGCGCAGTACCAGGCGCTGAAGGCGGAGATCGACGCCGGTATGGCGGAAGTGGTTCGGGGGGGCCGGTTCATTTTGGGACCGCAGGTGGCGCTGCTGGAGGAACGGCTGAGCAAGGACGTGGGCCGCGCTTATTGCGTAACCTGCGGCAACGGTACCGACGCGCTGGTGCTTGCGCTGATGATGTGGGGGATAGGCCCCGGGGACGCGGTGTTCGCGCCGGACTTTACGTATTTCGCCTCCGCTGGCTGTGCAAGCACCGTAGGCGCGGAGCTGGTTCCGGTGGATATTGACCTGGCGACCTTTAACATGAGCCCGGACGCGCTTGAAAGCGCCATAGCGCGCGTGGAGGCGGAGGGGCGCTTTAAGCCGCGCGTGGTTATCGCGGTGGATTTGTTTGGGCAGCCGGCCTGCTATACCCGCATTGAGGCCATTGCCAAGGCGCACGGCATGCTGGTGCTGGAGGACGCGGCTCAGGGTTACGGCGGCGCGGTTGGCAGCCGGAACGCCTGCTCCTTTGGCGACGCGGCCATCACTTCCTTTTTCCCGGCAAAGCCGCTGGGCTGCTATGGCGACGGCGGCGCGGTGTTTGTGGACGGCGCGCGGCAGGATGCGCTGCTGCGCTCGCTGAGGGCCAACGGGCGCGGCGAAACGGATAAGTACGATAACCAGCGCATTGGCATGAATTCAAGGCTGGATACCTTGCAGGCGGCGGTGCTTTTGCCCAAGCTGGACGCTTTGCGGCGCTATGAGCTTAAGGCGCTTAACCAGGCGGCGCAAAAGTACACGCAGGCGCTGGCGGGGTATGTGCAAACCCCTTCCGTGCCCGCAGGCTATACAAGCAGTTGGGCGCAGTACAGCATTCTGCTTGAGAATCGCGCGCGGCGCGACGGGGCCCAGCGCTACCTGAAGGAGCGGGGCATTCCCAGCATGGTTTATTATCCGCGCGGCATTCACCAGCAAACTGCGTATGCCGGTAAGCATTTCCCCGACGAATGGTACCCCAACACGATTGAGGCGTGCGCGCGCATCCTGGCGCTGCCGATGCATCCCTATTTGATGGATGCGGATATCAGCGGGGTGACGGAGGCGCTGAAGGACTATTGAAGGGAAGAGTAAAGCTGTATTCTGGCCGCGGCGCGGGCCGTCGAAAAAGAACGGGGTGCAGGGGCATTATGCCCCTGCCGGGGTTTGGGGCGGAGCCCCAAATCCTTACGCCGCAGCGTTTTCAAGCGAGAGATGCGCCAGCCCAAAAGGGCTGGCGCTGCGGCTTTTTGCGTATCTATGGGGGTTATCGACGGTCTGAAGGGCCTGTCGCACAAACAGTTTTGAATATACGGTTTTAGTGCAACAGCGACAAAAATCCGCTTCCAAGTAACACTTGAGAGCGGATTTTTTGTGCATGATTTTTGTTGAAAGGCTTTCTGCGACAGGCCCCAGCTTTGTACATATCTTTGAAATTTTCAGCGGCCTGAAAGCTGCTGCCATCTCAATGCTTTACGTTAAACAGCACAAGCAGGTTTTTGCGGACGGTGGACATCAGGTCAAAGCCACCTTTTTTCACGCACCAGCTTACAATAACGCTGCTGGTTAAATGGTTGGCGGCCATGGCCAGCTCGTCGGCGGAGCTCTGGTTAAGAATGAGCCCCTCCTCCTGGGCGTGGGAGATCAGCTCGGCAGCTGTGCGGCGCTCCTGCGCGTAGAGCGAGTGGAGCTCGTCGGACTCGGATTCCAGGTTCAGCCGGTGCTTATAATACTGCGCTGTGAGCGCCCAGCCGCTGCGCTGGGCGCGCATGGCGCACATGCTGCACGCGCTCAGCGTGCGCTCCATCAGGTCGTGCATGGCGGCAAGGGCGAACAATTCTCCCCGGCAGGGGCGCAAATCGTGCGTGCGCAGGCAGTCCATCAAATCTTCCTTGGTTTTGAAGTGATAGTAGAACGTGCTGTTGGCTACCCGCGCTTTTGCGCAGATATCCTTGATGGTTACGCTGTCAAAATCGCTTTCTGAAAACAACTCCAACGCGCTTTGGATGATGCGGTCACGGTTTTTGCTCATTTGATCCCCTCCTTGAGCTCCTGGGAAAACAAAGAACCGATGTATTCGGCTTCGCCGCTTTCCGTGAGGCGCGAGGCCGGGCGATAGGCTGCGTCCTCAAGGACGCATGCGGAGGATGGCAGGTTGGTAAAAACCTCGGAAAAGGGCTGCCCCGTTTCATAAAAAACCATGGCTACGGGTTGGTTCTGGAGAAACGCGTTGACATACGCCACGGCGCGCGCTGGCCCCATAACGCACAGCGCGGTGCTGAGCGCGTCGTTATAGGCGGCGCTGGGGCCCAGCAGCGTTACAGTGGCGATCCCCCGCTGTGGCGCGCCCTCCTGCGGCATGTTGATAGGATAGCCCGTGCGGGGATCGATGATGTGGCAATAGATCACACCGTCCGCCAGATAGGTGTGGTTTGCGTCGCTGCTGGTGGAAAGCGTGGTATCGCTCGCATAGACGGTAGCATAGTAGCTTTCCGCGCTATCCCCGGAACGCGGCTTGGAAAGGGTCAGGGCATAATCGCCATCCGGCGCGCCAAGCAGGGAAATGGAGCTGCCGCCGCACACAAAGTGCCCCTGCGTAAAGCCGTGCTCGCGCAGAAGCTGCGTAACGAGGTCGCATGCGTAGCCCTTGGCGATGCCGCCCAAATCTAGCTGCGCCTGAAACACCGCTTCCTCCACACAAACGGGCGGGATGTTTTTCCTTAGCGTCCAGCCCGCCTCCGCGTTGCCCAAAAGCTCAATGCCGTCCAGGCCGGTCAGCTTTTGAAACGCCTGGATATAGCGCTCGTCCGGCAAGGGAAGCTTTCCGTTTTCATAGGCGCGGTCATAGGGCTGAACGGGAGCATAGACGTTCTGGTTGAAGCGCGGGGAAAAGCCCCATAAATCTACCAGGGGATAGACGGTGGGGTCATACAGGCCGTCCGTGGCTTTGTAGGCGGCGAGCGCCGTTTGAAATACCGCGGCGGTGATATCGCCCACGGAACAGCTTTCGCCATAGCGCAGCCGATTGAAGCGCGAAAGATCGGACGCGGGGTCGGAAAGCGAAACGGCAGACTGTATTTGCTCCAACGTTTGCTTCACCAACGTCCACGCCTGCTCAAACGCCTCGTTATCGTCCGTATAAAGAAACAACGCGCTGACGGTGGAAAAATAATCGCTTGTATGGCGGCTCTTTACGGCCGAAGCCGATGCGGGACAGGACGGCAGCAGAAGCGCTAGCATGCACACCAGGGATAACAAACGCTTACGCATAGCCGCCTCCTTGCCTCCCTGCGGGACGCAGGGAAAATTTGTTTCATTTCATTATACACAAATTGATGATGGTTCGCAAGTAAGCTATAGCGAACTATCAATTTATATTCAATAATCTATAAAAAAATTGAATTGACAACAGTTTCACGATATGGTACACTACTTCTCGCAATCCACGTGATTGAAAAAAAGGAAAGGAAATGGATTCACATGAAGAAACGTTTGGTAACGCTGGCCCTGGCCGCTGTCATGGCTCTGCTTCCCGTGCTGGCCGTTGCGGAGGAAGCCGCTTTCGACGCATCCGGCCTGATTGACTGGTTCAACGAGAGCAATACCTGGATGACGGTTGCTAATGGCCATTGGTCCGCCAACCCGGAAGATCAGATCACCGACGAGGAACTGGCGAAGGCGTTCAGCATGGCTGTGAAGCAGCAGAACGCTGTGCACTGGACTCCCTGGTACTTCATTGTTGTGAAGGACGTGGAGGAGCAGCGCAAGCTGATCGGCGACGCGTGGGGCGACCCCAACGATATGGCGACCGAAGGCACCGTGACCATCCTTGCTCTGGCTGACCAGATCATGACCATGGACGAGGGCCATGCCACCGCTTACGATGGCTATTATATGCCCACGACCTTTGCTTACTATGACCCCGGCATGACCTGCGGCCTGCTGGAGGTTGCTTTGGCTTCTCTGGGCT
>JALEIQ010000216.1 GCA_022769795.1 Clostridiales bacterium | reverse complement strand
CCGACGGGGTGGATTTGGATCAGGTAAACCTGCCCGACCCCATGCTTGACCGCATGGAAGCGCTGGTAAGGCGGCTGACGGTGCTGGAAAACTGCCTGGCCAGGCACGCCCAGCGCCTGGGCTGCGAGGGCTGCGAAGCCGCGCCCGAGGACGCGCCCTGCCGGGAGCGATGTAGCCAGGCGTGCGGGGCGCGCCAAAAACAGGAACCATCCAAAACGGCGGAATAAAGGAGCATATACCATGCAGATTTACAATAGCATGACCCGGAAAAAGGAAACCTTCAAGCCCATTCATGAGGGAAAGGTGGGCATTTATGCCTGCGGTCCCACGGTATACAATTATTTCCACATTGGCAACGCCCGGCCCTTTATCGTGTTTGACGTGCTCAGGCGTTACCTGGAATACCGCGGCTATGAAGTGACCTTTGTGCAGAACTTTACCGATATCGACGATAAGATGATCCGCCGCGCCAACGAGGAAGGCGTTACGGTCAAGGATGTGGCGGATAAGTACATTGCGGAATACTTTGTGGACGCAAAGGCCCTGGGCATCCGTCCGGCCACGGTGCATCCCCGCGCCACGGAGCACATTCCCCAGATCATCGCGCTGATTCAGCGGCTGGTGGATAAGGGCCTGGCCTATGCCGTAAACGGCGATGTATATTACCGCGTGAAGGCCTTCCCCAGCTACGGCTGCCTGTGCGGCCAGAACCTGGAGGATTTGGAGAACGGCGCGCGCGTGAACGTGGGCGAGCAGAAGGAGGATCCGCTGGATTTTGCCCTGTGGAAGGCGCAGAAGCCCGGCGAGCCCGCCTGGGAAAGCCCCTGGGGCATGGGGCGGCCTGGCTGGCACATTGAGTGCTCGGCCATGAGCACCACCTATCTTGGCGAAACCTTCGATATTCACGGCGGCGGCAAGGATCTTCTGTTCCCCCATCACGAAAACGAGATTGCCCAAACCAGCGGCGCTACGGGCAAGCCCTATGTGAACTATTGGATGCACAACGGGTTTATCAATATTGATAACGAGAAGATGTCCAAATCCAAGGGCAATTTCTTTACCGTGCGCGATATCGCCAAGGAGTACGATCTGGAGGCCGTGCGCATGTTTATGCTCTCGGCGCACTATCGCAGCCCCATCAACTTTAGCCGCGAGCTGATCGAGGCGGCTGCCAGCAGCCTGGAGCGCCTCTATATCGCGCGCGACCAGCTTGCCTTCCTGGCCCAAAGCGCGCAGGAGCGCGAGCCCAACGAGGCGGAGCGCGCCTTTATGGACGAGTGCGCAAAGGCGGAGGAAAAGTTTATCGCCGCCATGGACGACGACCTCAACACCGCCGATGCGCTGGCCGCGCTGTTTGAGCTGGTGCGCGGTGTGCATAAGCTGCCCCAGACGGGTGTGAGCAAGGAGGCCGTTCTTTGCGGCCAGGAAAAGATGAACGCCATTTGCGGGGTGCTGGGCCTGTTGATGAAGCAGCAGGGCGGCATAAGCCCCGAGGTGCAGGCCCTTGTGGATGAGCGCGCCCAGGCCCGCAAGAACAAGGACTGGAAGCGCAGCGACGAGCTGCGCGACCAGATTAAGGCCATGGGCTATATTCTGGAGGATACCCCCGCGGGCCAGAAGGTGCGCAAGGGAGGCGCGTAAGCGCATGCCGCGCTTCATGCGGGTAGCGATGCGGGCGGCGGCAGGGCTTGCGGCCCTGGCCGCCTGCGCCCTGCTGCTTGGGTATATCCAGCCGCGCGAGAGCGTTTCATACCGGCAGGCCGCCCCGCGCGCGTCGCGCACGACGGCGGCCACGCCGGCGCTCAGGCCCGGCGGCACGGTGAATATAAACGCCGCCGGGGTGGACGAGCTGGACGCGCTGCCCGGAATCGGCAAGGTGATCGCCCGCCGCATTGTGGAGGAGCGCGAGCAAAACGGCCCCTTCTATTACCCCGAGGATTTGATGAACGTAACGGGCATTGGCAGCCGCATGCTTGAAAAGCTGCTGCCGTTGATATGTCTTGAGTAACGGAGGCGTCCATGCAGGACACGGTGCTGTTTTTCGATACCACGCTCAGGGATGGCGAGCAAACCCCCGGCGTGAGTTTTCAGCTTGCGGAAAAGGTGGATTTCGCCCGCAACCTGGAAGCGTTGGGCGTGGATATGATTGAAGCGGGCTTCGCGGGGGCGAGTCCGGGGGATTTTGAGGCCGTGCGGG
>JALEIQ010000212.1 GCA_022769795.1 Clostridiales bacterium | reverse complement strand
TACTTGGATTCAAACAGGCCGATAGCGCCCTGCTCCTTGGCCTGGGCCACGGTCATTTCCTCGCAGGTAACGGGGGCCTTGGCCTGGATGTACTCGTTCACCAGGCGCTCAACCTCCTTGATCTCCTCGGGGGTCATCTTGCGGCCAAAGGAGAAGTCAAAGCGCAGGCGCTCGGCGGTGATGTTGGAGCCCTTCTGCGCAACCTCCGGGCCCAATACCTTACGCAGCGCCGCGTGCAAAAGGTGCGTGGCGGTGTGCAGCCGCGCGCTCTGCTCGCTGTGGTCTGCCAGGCCGCCCTTGAAGCGCTGCTCCGCGCCAGCCTGGCTGGTGGCCTGGTGCTGTTTGAAGCGCTCGGCAAAATCGTTCTGATCCACGGTAAGGCCCTTTTCGGTAGCCAGCTCGATGGTCATTTCAATGGGGAAGCCGTAGGTATCATACAGCTTAAACGCGCTGCGCCCGTCCATCACGGACAGGGTGGTCATGCGCGCCTCCACGGCGGAGGTCAGCGCCCCGGCGTCACCCGCCTTGGCCGCCTCGATGATAGGCAGCATGTCCGGCGAGGGGCGCAGCTTCTTTTGCGCAACGTATTCCTGCGCGAGCGCAACCTTGTCCTCGGCGGCCAGGATGGCCTCCAGCGTGGCGCGCGTGGCGCATACGTTGTTGTAGATCTTTTCAAATTCCTTCTCGCCCTGGCGCAACGTCTTGGCAAAGCGGGTTTCCTCCAGCGAAAGCTGCTCCAGCACAAACTTTTCGTTGCGGCTCAGCTCGGGGTACACGTCCTTGTACTGCTCGATAATCACCTTGGCAACCTCGCCGGTGAAGCCCGCGGGCATGCCCAGGCCCATGCCGTAGCGCACCGCGCGGCGGATGAGGCGGCGCAGCACGTAGCCCTGATCCACATTGGAGGGGCTCACACCGCGGTCGTCGCCCATGATGAAGGTGGCGGTGCGCATATGGTCGGCGATGATGCGGAAGGCCTTGGTGGTTTCGGGGCTATCGTCATAATTCTGGCCGCTCAGCTCGCTGATCTTGGCCAGGATATTGGCAAACAGGTCGGTTTCATACACGCTCTTTTTGCCGTTCAAAACGCAGATGGTGCGCTCCAGGCCCATGCCGGTATCCACGTTTTTCTGGGCCAGGGGCTCAAAGGTGCCGTCGGCCTTCTTGTTGTACTGCATGAACACGTCGTTCCAGATTTCCAGATACCGGCCGCAGGAGCACGCGGGCGAGCAATCCGGGCCGCAGGGCTCCTTATCGGTGATGATGAACATTTCGGTATCCGGGCCGCAGGGGCCGGTGATACCGGCGGGGCCCCACCAGTTGTTTTCCTTGGGCAGGAAGAAGATGTGATCGTCTGCCACGCCGCACTGACGCCACAGGTTAGCGCTTTCCTCGTCGCGGGGGCAATCCTCGTCGCCGGCGAACACGCTGAAGGCAAGCCTGTCCTTGGGCAGGCCCAGGTATTCCGGGCTGGTTAAAAATTCCCAGCTCCAGGGAATCATCTGCTGCTTGAAATAATCGCCCAGCGACCAGTTGCCCAGCATTTCAAAGAAGGTAAGGTGGCTGAAATCGCCCACGTCGTCAATATCGCCGGTGCGCACGCATTTCTGCACGTCGGTGAGGCGCTGGCCCGCGGGGTGCTTGGCGCCCATGAGGTAGGGAACCAGCGGATGCATGCCCGCCGTGGTGAACAGCACCGTGGGATCGTTTTCCGGAATGACGGATGCGCTGGAAATGACGCTATGGCCATGATCGCTGAAAAACTTCAGGAACAGCGAGCGCAGCTCCGAGGAGGTATAGGTTTTCATGGGTGATTCGCTCCTTCATGTGATATGCGTACACACGCCCCGCTATTATAGAGGAACGCGCAAACGGTGTCAATAACAGGAAAATTGTCTTTTGCGGCGGGCGGGGCCTATTTCAGCCATAGCGCGGCGCTCATATCGCTGGGCATGCGCCAGTCGCCGCGGGGGCTCAGGCTTACGGAGCCCACCTTGGGGCCGTCGGGCACGCAGTTGCGCTTGAATTGCTGGGCAAAGAAGCGCTTTAGAAAGACGCTTAGCTGCGAAGCGATGCGCTCCGCGCTGTAAACGCCGTCGAACGCCTGCGCGGCCAGCATCCTAAGCTTTTCGGGCGATGCGCCGCTGTCCATCAGGTGGTACAGGAAGAAATCGTTCAGCGCGTAATCGCCCAGAATTTCCTCGGTGCGCTGGTTAAGCTCCCCGTCGCTTACGGGCAGCAGCTCGGGGCTGATGGGCGTATCGATCACATCGGCGCATACCTCGCGCACAGCGCCGTCAAAGCCGCGCTCGCTCAGGTAGCGCACCAGGCTTTTCACCAGCGTTTTGGGCACGGAGCAGTTTACGTTGTACATGCTCATGTGATCGCCGTTGTAGGTGCAAAAGCCCAGCGCGGCCTCGCTCAAATCGCCCGTGCCCAGCACGATGCCGCCTATTTTGTTGGCATAGTCCATCAAAATTTGCGTGCGCTCGCGCGCCTGGCTGTTTTCATAGGTTACGTCATGCACGCTTTCATCCTGGCCGATATCCTGGAAATGCTGCTTTACCGCCGGGCCGATGGGAATCTCCAGGCTCGTTACGCCCAGCGCGTCCATCAGCCTTTGCGCGTTGGTGTGAGTGCGCGAGCCGGTGCCCATGCCGGGCATGGTAAGCGCGTGCACCCCCCGGCGGTCCAGCCCCAGCGCGTCAAACGCCCGCACGGCGATCAGCAGCGCCAGCGTGGAATCCAGCCCGCCGGACACGCCCACCACCAGCCGCGTCAGCCCGATGGCGCGCAGGCGCGTTTCAAGCCCCATGCATTGAATGTTTACAATTTCCTCCAGGCGTTCCTCGGCCTGCGCTCCGCCGGGCACAAAGGGCAGCGCGTCCAGCAAGCGTTCAAGCGGCAGGGGCGCGCTGGCGGCGGGCCCGCAGGCCACAAGCTCGGGCGCGCGCGGCGCGCGGCGCATTTGATGGAAGCTGCCGTTGCGCTGGCGCTGGTAGCGCAGCCGCCCGATATCGATATCCGCAAGCGCCATGCCGCCCGTCAGCGAGAAGCGCTCGCCCTCGCTGAGCGCGCGGCCGTTTTCAAACACGGCGGTGTAGCCGTCAAACACCATATCGCTGGTGCTTTCGCCAAAGCCCGCGCCCGCGTACACATAGCCCGCGTACAGCCTGCCGCTCTGCTGGCTGATCAGCTCGCGGCGGTATTGGTGCTTGGCCACCAGTGCGTTGGACGCGCTGGGGTTTACAATGATATCCGCGCCCTCCACGGCCAGTTGGCAGCTTGGCGGGATGGGTGCCCACAAATCCTCGCACAGCTCCACGCCAAAGCGGAACTCATCCAGCTCAAACAGCATGCTGGGGCGCAGGGTGCAATCCGCCCCGTCCCGCAGGATGAAGGTTTCCACATCCGCGCCGCTGGCAAACCAGCGGGTTTCATAAAACTCGTTGCCGTTGGGCAGGTAGATTTTGGGCACCAGGCCGCGCACCTGCCGGTTTTGCAGCACCGCCGCGCAGTTGTACAGGCGGCCGCTGTCGCTGAAGGGTAGGCCCACCACTACGGCCATATCCTCCGTTTGCCTGCACAGCCTGAGCATGGCTTCCCAGGCCCGGCGCTGCAAAAGCTCGTGCTGCACCAGGTCGCCAACGGTATAGCCGGTCAGGCACAGCTCCGGGAACACCGCAAGCTGCACGCCGCGCCGCCTAAGCTCCTCTATCGCGGCCAGGATTTGTTTTTCGTTTGCCTCCACATCGCCCAGGCGCACGGGCACGCTTACCGCCGCCACGCGCGCAAACCCTTTTGGCATAACGCCTCCCCCTTTCAGTTGGCAGCCCCTGCCTCAGGATACCCTAATGAGCATATTGCGCTGCTCGTCCAGCTCCACGGTAATCAGCGCTTCCTTTTCCATGGCCTTGAGCATATCGCTGAAGCGCTTGAAGCCCAGCGCCTTTTCGGAAAAATCCGGGTAGCTGGCCTGGATATCCGCCTTGAGGATGCTAGGATTGATGCGTTCAAAGCCATCCTCCTTATAGCGCGCAAGCTGCTCGCGGATGAGCGCGCGCCAGTTGTCCTTATCCATCTGGGGCGCGGCCTCCTTGCTGCTTTGCGCCAGGCTGACCATTACGTTAAAGTTATCGCTGTGCGTGCGCAGGCTGCCGTACTGCTTGCCCAGCTTGTCCAAAAGCTTTGAAAACGTGGCGCACCCAAAGGATTTTTCGTTAGAATCGGGGCGCAGGCGCAAAAGGATGCCCTTGAGCTCGCTGGCGTAGAGCTCGTCCTTATCGGTTTGCTCGTCTAAAATGCCGCACAGGATTTTGTTAAGCTCCTGTGTATCCAGCGGTTCTTCCTTATCGGCGGCGTTTTTCTTTTTGCCGCTTGGCTTGCGCGTGCGTCCGCCCACGTTCTCCAAAAACTGAAACTCGTTGCAGGCGTTGATAAAGATGGTGGAGGCCGCCGCCGACCGGCTGATGCCCAGCACAAACTTGCCCATGCTTTTGAGCCGGCCTACCAGGGGCGTGTAATCGCTGTCGCCGGATACGATGCAGAAGCTGTCGATCAGCGGATTGGTAAAGGCAACTTCCAGCGCGTCGATCACCAGTTGGATATCGGCGTTATTCTTCTGGCTGATGCCGTAGCGCAGGCTGGGCACCACGGTGAAGGTGTTGGAAAGCAGCACCTCTTTCAAATCGCTGTACTGATCCGTATAGCCGTACACCTTTCCCAACAGGATATCGCCGCGGATTTTTACCTTTTCCAGCACGTTTAGAAGCGTGTCTACCTTTGCGCCGCAATTTTCCAGATCCACAAACAGGGCGAATTTTGAGCTGCTCATCAGGGGCCTCGCTTTCTTAAATACGGAAGGTAAACTTATCGCCGCGAATCCACTGGCGGCTCAGATGCAGCGGCTCGCCGTGCTGATCCAGCACCAGCTCGTCCAAAAGCAGCAGCGCGTCGCCCTGGGCGCAGCCCAGGTGCTTGCTTACAAAGGGCGTGGCATGGCCCAGAGAAATATCGTGCGCGGCTGTGGCGGGAATAATGCCCCGGCTGTTGAGCAGCTCGTAAAGCGAGGCTTCCTGCCCCTCCTCCAACAGGAAGGCGTAGCTTTCCGGAAAACGGTTGCTTTCCAGCATCACGGGCTCCCCGTCGCACAGGCGCAGGCGGCAGATGTCCACCACCTTGCCTCCCGGCGCTACGCCCAGCTTTTCCGAATCCTCGGGCGTGGCGTCCTCCAACTGCGCGCCAATCAGCCTGGCCCCGGCTGTGTGCCCGGTTTGGCGGCACGCCTCCGAAAAGCTGGTAATCTGGTGCAAATCGCGCCGGATGCGCTCCTCGGCCACAAAGGTGCCCTTGCCCTGGCGGCGCACCAATAGCCCCTCCTGTACCAAATCCAGCATGGCCTTGCGCACCGTTACGCGGCTTACGCAGTAGGTTTCGCAAAGCAGCTGCTCGCTGGGAATACGCGCCCCGGCAGGGTAAACGCCCGCCAGGATATCGTTCTTCAGCCGGGTCATCAACTGCTGGTACAGCGGGCTTTGGCTCCGTTTTTCCAAAGGCTTTTCTCGCACGTGCGTTTCCTCCATCATTCAATCCCCAGGAAGGCCAAAATGCCGGTTTCGTACAGGAAGGCTACCGTATCGCTGATTACGCCCGCGGGCAGCTCCAGCACCAGGGGCAGGAAGGTCGCCGCCAGCGAGGGAAGGTAGAGCTCCTTGTATTCGCTCATAAAGCTTTCGTTGAGGTGGAAAAAGTCGTTCTGGTTATCATACACCCGCTCCACCATTGCGGAGGCGGGCTGCGCGCTCATATCCGCCCGATAGCACAGGGTGAGCGCGGGGCTTTGGGTGGCGGGGTGGAGCCAATCGACCTCCAGGCTCATGCCGTAGGGCAGAGCCTGCTCGTCGCGAGCATAGCGGTAGGCCAGGCGCACCGGCTGCGGCTGCTCCGGCAGGCTCGTGCCGCTTATGGCAAACTCAACCGTGCCTTCGGCGCTCAGGTCGCCGTCCGTGGGCAGGCCGTCCGCCTGCAGGCTCACGGCCAGGCGCTCCTCCTCCTCAAGCGTTATCCTTAGAGCCAGGGAAAGCGCGTCGCCGCTGTTTTGGTAGGAAACCGCCAGCGCATAGCCCTCCTCGTCCGGCAGGTAGAGCTCAAAGCTGGTTTGGCCGTCCGAAACGGTTTTCTCAAACACCTGGGTTTCGCCCAGCACATAGGTTTGGGTATCGCCGCTTTGGGTAACGGTCATGCCCTGCTCGTCGGGATCCAAAGCAAACAGCCAGCTTTCCAGGTCGCCCAGCTTGGAAAGCGCCATGTCCGACGCGCCAAGATCCACCAGCAGGCTGGTGAAGTAGAAGTAGGCGCGCTCGTAATCGAAATCCTCGTTTACGATCAAATCCAACTGCTCGCACAGCTCGTAAAGCTCGGCGTGGCTTACGGTGCGGCTGCCCTCGCCCCCAAGCAGCCCGGCGATGGGGGTATAGTAGCTGTCCGCCAGGTAGTAGGTGGCCTCGGGGTACAGAAACAGCGCGATGAGCTGCGTGGGCAGGCCCATGAAATAATACCCCTTGAGCATAAACTCAAAGAAGTTATGCATCTGGAAATGGATGCTGTCGCCGCGCAGCGCCTCGGAGCGGATATAGCGGTAGCTGTGGTACCCGTCGTACACAAAGGGCACGCTTTCCTCGCCGTTCAGGTACAGGCCGCCCTCAAGGTACACGCGGCTCACAGGGGTGAGGAAGCGCTGCACATCCACCGTTCCGCGCAGGCTTAGCTTGTTTAAAAACGCCTCCCAATCCCGGTAGTGCGCAGCGCCGTCGTTGGGAAAGCCGTCGGGGTGCACAGCAAGGGACAGGGTAAAGGCCGAGCGGGTCACGCCGTCGCCGTCCTCCTGCGCTAGGGCGCAAGCGGGCGCCAGGCAGACGCACAGGCACAGCGCCAGCAGGCGCTTCCAGAAAGAACGTTTCATCATCAAAGGGGAGCCTCCTTTTCGCGGGAAGGAAAAACGGCTTACTGCTTAGCGCGGTGCGCCATGCGGGCGCGCTGCTCGTGGGAAAGCTCGCGCTTGCGCATGCGCAGGCTCTTGGGGGTGATTTCCAGCAGCTCGTCGTCGTCGATAAACTCCAGGCATTCCTCCAGCGTGAGGGGATGCACGCTTACCAGGCGCAGGCTGTCCTCGCTGGCGGAGGCGTTGCGCATGTTGGTCACATGCTTTTGCTTGCACACGTTTACCACCAGGTCGTCCGGGCGGGAGTTCTGGCCGCAGATCATGCCCTTATACACGGGCGTTTGCGGCCCGATGAACAGCGTGCCGCGCTCCTGCGCGTAGAACAGGCCGTAGCTGCTGCTTTCGCCGTCCTCAAAGCATACCAGCGCGCCCACGCTGCGGTGGGGGATATCGCCCTTGACCGGCTCGTAGCGCTCAAACACGCTGGACATGATGCCCTCGCCGCGCGTATCGGTCATAAACTCGCTGCGGTAGCCAAACAGGCCGCGCGAGGGAATCAGGAACTCCAGGCGCACGCGCTCCACGCCGTGCATGCTTTCCAGCACGCCGCGGCGGCGGCCGATCTTTTCAATCACCGCGCCGGCGTAGGCCTGAGGTACGTCCGCCACCATGCGCTCGATGGGCTCGCACAGCTTGCCGTCAATCTCCTTATACAGCACCTGGGGCTTGGACACCTGGAACTCATACCCCTGGCGGCGCATGTTCTCAATCAGAATGGACAGGTGCAGTTCGCCGCGGCCACGCACCTCGAAGGAATCCGGACTGCCGGTTTCGTTCACGCGCAGGCTCACGTCCGTCTGCAATTCGCGGAACAGGCGCGCGCGCAGGTGGCGGCTGGTCACATACTCGCCCTCGCGGCCCGCAAAGGGGCTGTTGTTCACCGAGAAGGTCATGGTAACGGTGGGCTCGGTGATGCTCACAAAGGGCAGGGCCTCCACGGCCTCCGGCGCGCACACCGTATCTCCGATGGAGATATCCTCAATGCCGCTCATGGCCACGATATCGCCCATGGAGGCCTCCTTGGCGCTTACGCGCTTGAGGCCGTCGAAGGTGTACAGGCTGGTCAGGCGCAGGGGCATGGAGGTGGCGAGGGTATCGTAGTTGGTTTTGATAACCGGCATGCCCTCCTTGAGCGTGCCGCGGTTGATGCGGCCAATGCCGATGCGGCCCACGTAGTCGTTATAGTCGATGGTGGAGATCAGCACCTGGGCGGGCCCCTCCATATCGCCCTCGGGCGCGGGAATGTATTCCAGGATGGTATCAAACAGAGGACGCAGATCCTCTCCGGGAACGTTCAAATCCAGCGTGGCAACGCCCTGACGCGCACTGGCGTACACGATGGGACGATCCAACGCCGTTTCGTCCGCGCCCAGCTCGATGAACAGGTCAAGCACCTCGTCCACCACTTCCTCGCAGCGGGCGTCGGGACGGTCCATCTTGTTAATCACCACGATTACAGGCAGCTTCAGCGCCAGCGCCTTTTTCAGCACAAAGCGGGTTTGGGGCATGGGGCCTTCAAAGCTATCCACAAGCAAAAGCACGCCGTCCACCATTTTGAGCACGCGCTCCACCTCGCCGCCAAAATCGGCGTGGCCGGGCGTGTCCACAATGTTGATCTTGGTGGATTTGTAGTGTACGGCGGTGTTCTTGGCCAGAATGGTGATGCCGCGCTCGCGCTCAATATCACCGGAGTCCATTACGCGCTCGGCCACCTGCTGGTTTTCACGGAACACGCCGCCCTGCTTGAGCATTTCATCCACAAGGGTGGTTTTGCCATGATCGACGTGCGCGATGATGGCAATGTTACGGATATCGTTGCGAATCATATGGATTCTATCCCTCTTTCAATCAAAATATGGGGCGATGGGCGGCCTGCGCGCCCGTGCTGCAATCAGGCTGCGGCCCGCGCGCGGGCGGCACGCCCGCCAGGGGAGAAACCAGATAGGCTTTATTCATATACGGTGCGCGTGGCCGTTTCGGCCAGCTCCAATCCTTCGTTATTTTCCATCGCCAGGCGGATGGACCAGTCGTTTTCAAACAGGAGCACCTCGCGCTCCTCGCTGTCAAAGGCGCGGCCGCTGGTGGAGGTGAGCTTGAGCTCCTCCACAGGGCGGGGCGTTTTGGTAACCCAGCGCACAAAGCGGAAGGGCAGGCGATCCATGAGCATGGTTACGCCGTACTCGGTTTTCAGCCGGTGCTCCAGCACCTCGAATTGCAGCACGCCCACCAC
>JALEIQ010000207.1 GCA_022769795.1 Clostridiales bacterium | reverse complement strand
GCACCCAGGCCGTGGAATGCTTGACAGGTTCATACTTTTGCAATAAAATAGCATAGAAGAAGTATGGATACGCCTGAGAACCGGAATGAACCGGCAATGGTATGGAAAGAATATCCATGTTCCACACCTGTATCCAGAATCGCCGTCGGCATGCCGAAGGGAGGAAGGACGGTTTTTCCGTCCAACATACATGATGAAACGCAAGGTACTGATCCTGAGCCTGCTGGCCGCGCTGCTTGTGGCGCTGGTCGGCGTTGCCATGGCTGAAGCCGATCCCATCGTATGCAGCATGGAGCTGAACCCGGATAAGCTGACGGGCCCCGGAACGGTGAACGTGACCATTACGATCTCCAATTCCGGCGATACGGACATGAAGGATCCCGTTGTGCTGTACGACCCCGCCGCGCAGATCGTGGCCGATTTTGGTACCAATGGCGCCGCCCTGCTCAAGGCTGGCGAAAGCATTACGTGGACGGGCGCGTATGAAGTGAGCGAGCGGATGCTCAAAAACGGCGCGGTGGTTTACTATGTGAAATACACGCTTTATAAGGACAGCGGCGAGGCCGTGGATCAAAGCCAGCCCATCCGCCAGAAGATTGAGTTGCGCACCGCCGAGGCGGATATCGATGTGAAGCGCACCATCAGCCCCACCATTGCGCGCGAGGGACAGGAAGTGATTGTTCGTTACGATATTTCCAATACCGGCACTGTGGATTTGACGGATGTGACCATTCAGGAAAACAAGGATATCCACAAGGAAAAGCAGACCATTCCCGTTTTGAAGCCGGGCCAGACCGCTGAAATCCGTTACCCTGTAACCATGGGCAAGAAGGACCTCACCAGCGGCGCTAAAATTACCTACAAGGCCGAAACCCTGAAAAAGGCGAAAACCTATACTGTTGAAAACCAGAAGATCGCCTACGGAGAGCCTAAGCTGGAGGCCAAGCTAAGTTCCAGCGCTAAGGGCGTTACCGTCAACGGCACCATAACGCTGACCCTAGAGCTGAAAAACACCGGAAGCGTGGATTATGGCGACATGCGCGTGACCGATCCCACGCTGGGGGACGTGTTTACCAATCAGGAGCTGAAGGCTGGCAAGACGCTGAAGCTGGAAAAGGTAATTACCGTGCCTGCCACGGCGGATTATCAGTTTACCGTAACCGCAACCGACGCGACCGGCACGGAAACCTCCGTCGCAACGGATGCGGTTACGGTAACGGCGGTTGCGCCCGAGGACGCGCTGCACCTGACCGTAAGCGCTGTGGCGGACCGTACCGAGGTGTTTGAACAGCCCGGCCACGTGCGCTTTACGGTGGAAGTCTTTAACGACAGCCAGGTGGAAGCCAAGAACGTGCAGGTTTCGCATGGCGATACGAAAATCTATACCTTTGAGAGCATCCCGGCCGGGGAGAAGCGCAGCCTGTCGCGCGATACGGCGCTTTCCATGGCGGGCAAATACCGCTTTACCGTTACCGCGGAGGATCCGCTGGAAACCTCCTCTACCTTCCAGAGCAACGAAATTCAGGTTGCCTTCTCCGTACCTACGCCCGCGCCCGCCACGCCTACGCCTGCGCCTGACCCCACGCCGGAGCCTACGTTCAGCCCGGCGACAGTGCCCCCCATTACCGATAGCAGCGTTGGCAGGGTGCCTAAGACCATCCAGAATGTGCTGCTGGCGGTTTCGATTGTTTCCGGCGTGCTGCTGGCGGCGTCGTGCGTGCTGCTGGCCATTGCCACCAAGCGCCGCGCAGACCAGAAAAAGGCCAGCGAAGCGGCCATTGACCAGTTGGAGCGCGCAAAGCGCCGTGACTATGTAACCCCCGCCGAGGAGGAGGAAGCGCCTGAACCCGCCGAGGAAGAAGAGCCGGTGATTAACAGCACGGCGCTGGACGAGGATTTGACAGAGGAGGATTTTGAGCTGCCGCATATGAAGTATGCCCGCAGCGCGGCGCAGCCTGTGGAGCAGCAGGACGGCGACGATTACTCCGCCATGGAGAGCAGCTACTATGACGAGGAAATGACCAGCGGGCAGGACGGCTATGATGAGCAGGAAAATCCGCCTGAGGAGGATTATGACCGCATGGCCTATGGCGATGCGCAGGAGGAGGAAGCCTATTCCGACGGAGAACAGGAACAGCCGTATGAAGCCGGTTATGACTATGCCGAAGATTACGATTCCGCCGCCTTTGATGAAAGCTATGAAGGCTGGCAGGACGGGCCCGAGCCGGAGGAGGAAGCGGCCCAAGGCGCGGATGACAGCATTTTCCGCAGGCCAGCGGGTGATGAAACAGAAAAGCGTCGTTCACGCAGGAGCCGTTCCCGGGATACGGACGTTTAAAAGCTGAAGCAAACAGGAAAGAGGCTGCTTTCGCCCTTGCGGCAAAAGCGGCCTCTTTACCTGTGGCAAGCCTTGAAATGACCTGGAAAATCGGGTATAATATGGGGCGAAAGGATGAGGATATTCATGTTTCAGGGGTTTCCTGAAGAAACGATCCGCTTTTTCCTGGATCTTCGCTTCCACAATGAGGTTCCCTGGTTTCATGCGCACAGGGAGGAATACGAAGCCTATGTACGAAAGCCCTTTCAAGGGTTTATTGAGGCTATGACGCCCGCAGTATTGCAGATCGCGGGCGATATGGAAACCAGGCCCAACCGCTGCCTGGCGCGCATTAACCGCGATATCCGCTTTACGCGGGATAAATCCCCGTACCGCGATCATATGTGGCTGCTGTTCCGCCGGTCGGGCGAGGAACGGGAGCATGCGGTGATGTATTGGTTTGAGCTTTCACCCGAGGTGGTGGAATGGGGCGTGGGCTTTTGGGGCTACAACCGCCCCGCGATGGACGCGCTTCGCAGGCGGATGACGGAAAAGCCAGCGGAGATACGGCGCGCGCTGCGCGCCTGCGGCCTGCCGGATGATACGCTGAAAATCTATGGCGACCGCTACCAAAAGATGAAGCCTCCCGAGGGGATGGCGGCTGAACTGGCGATGCTGTATCCCTGCAAGGAGATTTATGTAAAGCGAACCGGCACGCCGCTTGCGGCTGCGTACCGGCCCGATATTGTGGATTTGGTAACGGAGGATTTCAGACGGCTGTCGCCCTTATACCACCTTTTGCGCAGGGCGGCGGATGAAGGCATGGCAAAGTTGGACGCATAAAGAATAGGAGCGTGAAACCATGGATTACCGCAAGCTGAAAAGCGGTTCGGACGTGCGCGGCGTAGCTGTTGGCGATGGAGCCGTACTTACGGCGGATGTAGCCAAAACGTTGGGAATGGCCTTTGCCCGTTATGTGTCGGGCAAGACGGGCAAGCCGGTGGAAAAGATCAGCATCGCTTTGGGACGGGACAGCCGCGTGTCCGGTCCTGCGCTGCTGGAAGCGGCTGCCGGAGGCATTAGCGCGGCGGGGGCAAAGGCCGTTGACTTTGGCATGTGTACCACGCCCGCGATGTACATGTCTATTTTGACGGAGGGCTTCCGCAGCGAAGGCGCGATTATGATTACGGCCAGCCATCACCCCTGGCAGTTGAACGGGCTGAAGTTCTTTACCGAGGAAGGCGGCCTGGGCTTCCAGGAGCTGGACGAGGTGCTCGCTATCGCCCAGCGGCTGGAAAAGGACGGCGCGCGCCCCGCGGGGGAAATTGTGCATACGCCCTTCCTGCCCGCCTATCAGGCGCATTTGAAGCAATTGATCGTGAACGGCGTGGATCCCGAGGTGCAAAAGCCGCTGCTGGGGCTGCACGTGGTGGTGGACGCGGGCAACGGCGCGGGCGGCTTCTATGCCAGTATGCTTGAGGAGCTTGGCGCGTGGGTTGAGGGCAGCCAGTTCCTGGAGCCGGACGGCCACTTCCCCAATCATATTCCCAACCCCGAAAACAAGGAGGCCATGGCTTCCATCTCCGCGGCGGTCAAGCGCGTGGGCGCGGATCTTGGCGTGATTTTTGACGCGGACTGCGACCGCGCGGCCATTGTGGATCAAACCGGCAAGGAGATTAACCGCAACCGTCTTATCGCGCTGATCAGCGCCATTTTGCTGGAGGAAATGCCCGGCGCGACCATTGTAACGGATTCCGTAACCTCCTCTGGGCTTGCCGATTTCATCAAGGAATGGAGTGGCGAGCATTACCGCTACAAGCGCGGCTATCGCAACGTGATCGACGAGGCGGTGCGCCTGAACCAGGCCGGTATCAACTGCCCGCTCGCCATTGAAACCAGCGGCCATGCCGCCCTGCGCGACAATCGTTTTCTGGACGACGGCATGTATCTGGTAACGGTGCTGCTGATTAAGGCCATGCAGCTCAAGCAGCAGGGAGAAACGCTGAGCAAGCTGCTGGACGGCCTGCGCGAGCCCGTGGAGAGCACGGAAATTCGCCTGCCGGTGCTTTGCGAGGATTTTGCCTCGGCGGCCAAGCTGATTATCGAGCATGTGCTGGACTATGCCAGCAGCCATGAGGATTGGCACGTTGCGCCCGACAACCGCGAGGGCGTGCGAATGTCCTTTGATATCGACGGGGAGCTCAACAGCGCGTGGTTCCTGCTGCGCTTGAGCGTGCACGACCCCGTGATGCCCCTGAACGCCGAAAGCGACGTGCCGGGCGGCGTGAAGGCCGTTCTTCAGAAGCTGTATGAGGCTGTTGAAAACGAGCGGGACATCGATCTGTCGCCCTTGAAGAACGCGCTGTAACGCGCAAGAAAAAAGGCCCGGGGATTGCCCGAGCCTTGAAAGGCGGATTTGAGCTAGTTCAGGCTTTCGTACATGGCGGCAAGCAGCTCGCCGCTGGAATCGCCGCCGTATTCCCAGCACATCATGCCCATGAGGCCCTTTTGGGCCGCATAAGCGCCTTTGGAGCGGATGGAGGCCGCATTATCGTAGGTAATGAAGGTGGTGCCGTCCGTTGCATAAGGCGCTTTGGCTTTTTCATCAAAGCCTGCGTTCGCGCTGGAAAGCCTGCTCTTGATGCGGTCATAGGTGAGCGTGCGGCTGCCGCTGTCCGCTGCGGGGGCAAAGACCGGCTGGCTGCCGCTTGCTTTGAGGGTGAACACATGCCCGTAAAACGCCGCGCCAATCATGATTTTTTCCTTGGGAAAACCGGCGGATATGGCGCTTTGCACCGCCGTATTCACGCTGAGGGGATAGCCCTCGCTGGCGTACAGCGCGGTGTGGTGGCTGGCTACGCCGGAGGTGTGCAGGTCGTAGGTCATCAGGTTGATCTGATCCACAAGCGCGGCGACCGAGCTGGTTTCAATGTTGCGCAGGTGCGCCGGGGACGCGCCCACGGCAATGCCCAGCATGCGGGGCTTGCCGTCCGCGTCGGTAAGGCGGTTGAGGCCCTCGCGCAGGGCCTTGAGCAGCAGGGTGAAGTTGCGGCGGTCATTGGGGCTTGAGGCGATACCGGCGACTGAGCTTCCCGGATATTCCCAATCAATATCCACGCCCAAAAAGCCGTGACGTTCCATAAGCAGCAGGGCGCTGTCCACGAAGCGGGTGCGCCCGTCCTCGGTGGAGGCTGCCTGCGAAAAGCCGTCCGCGCCCCAGCCGCCGATGGAAAGCACGGGCAGAATGTGCGGATGCTTGGCCACAAAGGCCTTATAGGCCTCAATGCCCTGCCAGTGCGAGCCGCTTACCTCCCCGTTGCGGATGAGCGCGAAGGAGAAGTTAAGCTGATTAAGGTGCTGGGCGTCCGAATCGGAAAAGCTGAGGTCGGCACGGTCGTACACATAGGCGGCTGTGCGGCGGCCTGTGCTGGCGGTCGCGCTTTCGCCCACTTGCGAGGGGACGGGGGATACGCCCGCGCCCAAGCCAAGCCATACCAGCGAAGCCAGCGCAAGGCTGCTCCACCAAAATCGCCTTGCTATACGGGCTTCGGGTTTTTTCATGGTTCATGGCTCCTTTCTGTATTACGGGAATATGGCGGCAGTATATCATACGAAATTGAGGAGATGCAACGGTACATCTTGTTATGGTATAACAGCAAGAATATACAAGGAGGATGCGGGCATGGGCGAGTATATCATGGATTTGCGCAGACTGGTGGGGCATATCCCCTTGATGCTGTGCGGCGCCTCCGTCATTGTGGAGAATGAGCGCGGCGAGATTTTGCTTGAGCAGCGCACGGATAACGGCGCGTGGGGCTATGCCGGCGGCGCGGTGGAATTGTATGAGCGCGTGGAGGACGCGGCTGCGCGCGAGCTTTTGGAGGAAACCGGGCTGGAAGCCGAGGAGCTGGAGCCGTTCGGCATTTTTTCCGGGCCGGAAATGGCTTATACCTATCCCAACGGGGATGAGGTGAGCGTTGTGGATATTGTTTTCCTGTGCCACAAATGGCACGGAACGCTGAAACGGCAGGAGAGCGAGGTGCAAAGGCTGGGTTTTTTTGCGCTCGACGCGCTGCCCGCCCCGCTGCATCCAGTGAACGCCTATGCGATTGAAAAGCTGCGCGCCCTGCGTCAGGGCAAGTAGCGCGGCTTATCCCTGCGCAGGAGAGGACGGTATGCCGCATGAACATTCATCAGTTACGCTGCGCCGTTACGGTGGCGCGCCTGGGTTCGCAAACGCGTGCGGCTGAGGCGCTGTATATGAGCCAGCCCAATTTAAGCAAGGCGCTCAAGGAACTGGAGCAAACCTGCGGGTTTCGGATTTTTGCGCGCACGGGCACCGGTATGACGCCTACCCAAAAGGGCGAGGAGTTTTTGAACCGGGCGCGGGCCGTATTGGAGCAGCTGGACGCCATAGACGCCATTTATCAGGGACGCAGCAAAACGACGGCTTATTTAAGCCTGGCCGCGCCAAACACGGGGTATATCGCCTGCGCACTGGCGGATTGCGCGGCCGCGCTGGACGCCAGGGACGGCCTGGAGATGAATATTCAGCAGGCCGGTACAGCGGAGGTAATCCGCAGGGTGCTCAGCCGCGAGGCGGATATCGGCGTGGCGCGCTATCCCATGGAGCAGCAAAACCGGGTTTTGGGCGAGCTGGCGGAGCAGGGACTGCACTATATCCTGTATTGGACGTTCAAGCATGTGGTGCTGACCTCCCGCAGACATCCGCTGGCGCGCGAAAAGCAGATAGACAAGGCGATGCTTGCGCCTTATATCGAGATATTGCAAGGGGATATGCCTTCGCCCGTGCAGCCAGATTTATCCGCGGCGGTGATGGAGCCCAGACGCATTATCCGCATGGACGGACGGGGAAGCTATATGGAGCTGTTGGAGCGCGCGCCGAACACGTATCTATGGTCGCCGCCTGTTCCCAAGGAATTTTTGGAGCGCCACGGGCTTGTGCAATTGGAATGCGGCGATGCGGGAGGAAGCTATCAGGACGCGCTGATCTTTATCAAGGGATATGCCATGAGCCGGTGGGAGCAGGCCTTTTACGACCATCTGCGCCGGGTGATTGAGCGGCTGTAAAATGCGAAAAAAGTCCAATTTTCTATGGAAGGAAGCTGGACTTTTTTTATGTTTTGTGACAGAATAGAGCGGTTTTTGAAATTGCGTATATGGAGGCGCGGTATGGCGACGGATCTTACCCAGGGAAAGCCGGACAGGGTGCTTTGGAAATATTCCCTGCCGCTGTTTGGCAGCATTGTGTTCCAGCAGATGTACAATATCGCGGATAGCGTGGTTGCGGGCAAGTTTGTTGGCGAAAATGCGCTGGCGGCCGTGGGCAACAGCTACGAGGTAACGCTTATTTATCTCTCCTTTGCCTTTGGGTTAAACATAGGCGCATCGGTGGTAACGGCCAGGTTTTATGGCGCAAAGCGCATGGCCCAGATGAAAACGGCCGTGCATACGGCGTTTTTTCTTACAGCGGCGGTGTGCGCCGTGCTGATGGCGTTGGGATTTGCTTTTTCACCCATGCTGATTAGGGCCATACAGACGCCTGAGGAGATTTTTGGAGATACCATGCTGTATCTGAACATCTACACAGGCGGATTGGCCTTCCTATTCCTGTACAATATTGCCACAGGCATTTTTGCCTCTCTGGGGGATTCGCGAACGCCGTTTTTGTTTTTGGCCGTTTCATCGGTAAGCAACATCGCTTTGGACGTTGTGTTTGTAACGGCGCTGCATATGG
>JALEIQ010000201.1 GCA_022769795.1 Clostridiales bacterium | reverse complement strand
AAATACCGAAAAGTTTCCCCGCTGGGCCGTTGCTTACAAGTTTGCAGCGGAAGAAAACACCGCTACCCTGCTCAATGTAACCTGGGAGCTTGGCCGAACAGGCAAACTGACCCCGCTTGCGCACCTCACACCCACGGATATTGGCGGCACCACCGTTAGGCGTGCCACGCTCAATAATTTTGGCGATATCCAGCGCAAGCGTGTCGCCATTGGCTGCGAGGTTTGGATTCGGCGCAGCAACGATGTGATCCCTGAAATCACGGGCCGCGTTGGCGAGGCCAAGGATACCGAAACCCCTATCGCCATACCCACGGTATGCCCTGCCTGCGGCGCACCTCTTATCCAGCGCGGCGCGCACATCTTTTGCATGAACCGCGCCACCTGCAAGCCTCAGGCGGTTGCACGACTGGCGCATTTTGCCGGACGAAACGCTATGGATATCGACACCTTTTCGGAAAAAACCGCCGAGCTGCTCTACGACCGCCTGGGCGTGCGGGATTGTGCGGATCTATACCGCCTTACCGCCGCCGACCTGCTTGCCCTGGACGGTTTCCAGCAAAAAAGAGCGGATAACCTGATTGCCGCCCTGCAAAAGAGCCGTCATTGCGCGCTGGACGCCTTTCTGTTTGCTTTGGGCATTCCCAATGTAGGCCGTAAAACGGCGCGTGATCTGGCCAATCATTTTGGTTCGCTAGAAGCGCTCAAGGCAGCGACGGTTGAGAGCCTCACCGCCATTCCGGATGTTGGCGACATCGTTGCCGGCAGCATTGTGGAGTTTTTCAGCTTCCCGGAAAACCTTGAAATGATCGACCGCCTGCTTTCCGCCGGAGTACAGCCCCAGCACCAAAGCGAGGCCCTCTCCGCTACTTTGGCAGGCAAGACGGTGGTTGTAACGGGCACGCTTCCCACCCTGAGCCGCGATGAGGCCGAGGCGTTGATCGCGCGGCACGGCGGCCGGGCCGCAGGAAGCGTGAGCAAAAAAACCAGCTTTGTGCTGGCAGGTGAAAAGGCCGGCAGCAAATTGGACAAGGCCCAAAGCCTTGGCATCCCGGTAGTCAGCGAAGCGGACTTTTGGGAAATGCTCAAATAAGAAAAGCATCCGTACACAGGCGTTGAAGGCGCCGTGTACGGATGCTTTTCTTTACTCTAGTTTTCTGCTTTTACGCCTCGTATAATTGAGCGCGGCCTGCGCATGAGGACGCGTAGCTGTGGAAAAGGCCTGCATTCCTATGGGAGTGCTTGCCTCGGGGAGCGTCGTTTGCGCGGCATCTGCGGTTTCTCCAGCGTCCGTTCTGGCTCCTGCGGCGCAGAAGGTTACGAAGCGCAGAGAGTAAAAGTCGCACACGATATCCGTCTGGCTTTCCGTATCATATAGTATCAGATAGTTCTCGCTCACGGCGGTCAATATGCCGCATTTCACAATGATCTCATAGCTTCCTACCCAGAATTCCGCCGTCACCTGCCTTCCCAAATTGGTTTGCAGCAGGCGAATCATGGAGCCGCTGTTTTCTCCCTGCGGCAACTGCACGCTGCCTTCTAAGCTGATTTCGCTCATTCTATCCTCCCCTTTCCTGCGTTGCTTTCAACTTATGCCAGCTTCCAAGGGATACATGCCTGACGATGTATTTTCATATTGCTTTATTTTTTTGTTTCATCTATGCGAAAGTGTGGTAGAATAGAACCAGCACAATATGTGGTGCAAAAACGGTACCTTTAGAAAGGATGGTCTACTATGGCTTGTTCCGTAACAGTAAAGAACGGCACGCTTGAGCAGAGCGAAATCAACGCCTACATCGCGCGCGCCACAAAGAAATACGGCGTTGAGCCGCAGCACATCGACATCAATGTTTGCGGTGACGAGGTTGAGCTTGACTACGATCTGGGAGCTCGGCCTTTCCATCGTATCCGTCGCATCACGGGATATCTGGTAGGCACGCTGGATCGGTTCAACAACGCCAAGCGCGCCGAGGAGAAGGATCGCGTGAAGCACAGCATTGGTTGAAAACCTGCTCTGCTTTTTCACAAAACGCTTGTCAAGCCGAAAAAAAGCGCGTATAATAACGGCCATGGCGATGAGCAAGATCATTGGTTGCCATCCCGCCTTTAGAGAGCAGCCGGCTGGTGCAAGGCTGTGACGGAAGCACCTGTTCCATCCTGTGAGCCATGCGGCGAGAGCCGCGCGGGCAGCGCCCGGTACAGCGCCAAAAAGTGAAGGCAATCGCCTTAAGCCGGGTGGCACCGCGGAGCACGCTTCCTCCGTCCCTGCAGCTGATTCAATCAGCGGCAGGGGCGTTTTCTAATGGAAACCAAATCACCAACAGGAGGAATCTTATCATGCTGGATATCAAACGCATTCGTCAAAATCCACAGGAGCTGCGCGACGCGCTGAAGGCTCGCAACAAAGATATTTCCATTGACGCCTTTCTTGCCCAGGACGAGCAGCGCCGCAAGCTGATGGGCCAGGTGGAGGAAAAGAAGGCGCTGCGCAACGCCACCAGCAAAAAGATCGGCGTAGCGAAAAAGAACGGCGCTTCTGATGCTGAGATGGCCTCCATTATGGAGGAAATGCGCAATGTTGGCGATGAAATTGCCGCGTTGGACGCGCAAATTGCTCAGCTCGACGCGGGTATGGACGCTTTCCTGATGACCTTGCCCAACTTCCCGCATGCCAGCGTTCCCTATGGCGTGGACGACCGCGACAATGTGGAAAAACGCCGCTGGGGCACGCCCCGTGACTTTGGGTGGGAGCCTAAGGCGCACTGGGATATTGGTACCGACCTTGGCATTCTGGACTTTGATACCGCGGCCAAGGTTTCCGGCGCGCGCTTTACCTTCTACCGCGGCCTGGGTTCGCGCCTGGAACGCGCCGTTATCAACTTTTTCCTGAACACCCATGTTGAAAACGGCTACGATGAGGTATATCCCCCATACATGGTAACCCGCGCCACAATGACCGGCACCGGCCAACTGCCCAAGTTTGAGGAGGACGCCTACAAAGTGGATAAGGACACCTTCCTGATTCCCACGGCGGAGGTTCCCGTAACCAACATGTACCGTGAAATGATTTTGGACGGCGCGCGCCTGCCCATCCGTCATTGCGCCTATTCCACCTGCTTCCGCGCGGAGGCGGGCAGCGCCGGGCGCGATACCCGCGGCCTGATTCGCCAGCACCAGTTCAACAAGGTGGAAATGGTAAAGGTGACCAAGCCGGAGCAAAGCTATGACGAGCTTGAAAGCATGACCGCCGAGGCTGAAAAGGTTTT
The DNA here is from genome assembly GCA_022769795.1 of Clostridiales bacterium. Classification (GTDB taxonomy): domain Bacteria; phylum Bacillota; class Clostridia; order Christensenellales; family Aristaeellaceae; genus Limiplasma. The sequence continues at coordinate 822 of JALEIQ010000201.1, read as the reverse complement.
GCAGCTGCTGGGCCTTCCCTATCGTGTGGTAACGCTATGCAGCGGCGATATGGGCTTCAGCGCCGCCAAGACCTATGATATTGAAGTGTGGATGCCCAGCTACGGCCGTTATGTGGAGATTTCCAGCTGCTCCAACTGCGAGGATTTCCAGGCCCGCCGCGCCGGTATTCGCTACCGCGAAAACCCCAAGGATAAGCCCCAGTTTGCCCATACCCTCAACGGCAGCGGCGTGGCCGTTGGCCGCACGGTTGCGGCCATTCTGGAAAACTATCAGAACGAGGATGGAACGGTTACCGTACCGGAGGTTTTGGTGCCCTATATGGGAACGGATATCATCAAGTAAGAAAGCTTCTTATGCTGTAAAAAGAGGTTGGCTTCGATTGACGCCAACCTCTTTTTGCTATATGATTCTACTGTTGTTGTAAAACAGATAGAGTGAATGATTCTATTAATGAGGACGCTTTATGAAATACGAGCTTGATCATGAGCTTAAAAAAATGGCCAGGCTGAAAATACCGGAAAGTATCAAAGTATTTCCAGCCAAGAGTTAATATGTAAAGGGTGGTTTCTGCCACCTAATACATATGACTGCGGCTCATTTGTGGTAAATTGAAAAGCAGTTGTAAGAAAGGAGTCAAAAAGTCTTATAACCGCTGGAAATCAACGCAAAAGGAGCTGAACTTTATGAAATCTATCTTTGAAGAAATGGGCGGTACATACCGTCAAGTGGGCGATTATTTCATTCCCAATCTTGTCTCGCAGGATGATAGCAATTATCAGATCGGCAAATATGGGCGTATGCGTCGTAGCTATCTGAAAGAA
>JALEIQ010000175.1 GCA_022769795.1 Clostridiales bacterium | reverse complement strand
GCACCCCGCGGATTAATCCGCTCTCCTAATTATCCTCAAATACTACACGGAACCGCGTTACTGGAAAACAGCTTCCGCTGTGTATCCTGTCCGGCAATACCGTCTATCACCAGGCCATTCAGCTCCTGGAACACCATCACCGCGTTTTGCGTGGCGGTATCATATTCACCGCTGATGTTCCCGTCGTAGTACTTCAATTCGTAAAGGGCGTATTGCAGCCGCTTGACCGCGCTGCCGCTGGAACCTACCTGCAACTTGGAATAGCTGCCGCTTTCCGAGGTTCCGCCGTATAGCAGGCGCTGCGTGGTGGGGCCCGCCATGCCGGTTACGCGCAACCCGGCGGCGCGCTGGTAGGCCTTTACGGCGTCCTCGGTGCCGCTGCCGTAGCTGCCGTCCAGGTTGCCGTTGTAGTAGCCCGTGGACGAAAGCGCGGATTGCAGGGCCGTTACGTCGCTCGAGCTGGATTTGGACGAGGACGAAATGGTCTTATACCCGTTGGAGGAAGCCGTTTTGCCATAATTGCTGGGGCTGGCCGCGCTGCCGGAGCTGCTGCCTGACCCGCCGGACGAGCCGCCGTTGACCGCCGCGTAAATGGCGTTGATCGTGCGCTTGCCCGCCACGCCGTCGGCGGTAAGGCCGTTGGCCTGCTGGAAGGCCGTCACGGCGGCGGTGGTGCCGCTGCCGTAATCGCCGTCGATGCTACCGGAGTAGTAGCCCAGCGAGCGCAGGTTTTGCTGTAGGCTGCGCACCGCGCCGCCATTGGAGCCCTCGCGCAGAGAGCCCAGGTTCGCCACAACGCTGGAGGCCTTCTTGGCCGAGGAGGAATACAGCTTGGCAAGCGTAGTGGGGCCCGCCACGCCATCGTCGTAGATGTCGTTGCGCTTCTGGAAGGCAATCACGCCCGCCTCGGTGGTTTCGCCAAACTCGCCGTCGGCCGTGCCGCTCAGGTAGCCCAGGAAAATCAGGCGGTTTTGCAGGATTTTCACCTGGCTTCCGCTGGAGCCCAGCTTCAAATAGATATCCGTTTTGCCGTTGGTATAGGAATTGGCGTTGGAGGTAGAGGTGGCGGGCTTATTCCCACCGGAGGAGGAGGAGGAACTGGACGGCTTGGCCGTGGGGGTCGAGGCCGTCTTTTTCTTGGCGTTGTCGCTATAAAGCATTTGCTGTGTGCGGGAACCGGCCTTGCCGTCCACGCTCAGCTTATGCGCGGTTTGGAAATCGCGCACGGCCTGCTCCGTGCCCCCGCCGTACTTGCCGTCCACGCTGCCGGTGTAATAGCCCAGATCCTTCAGGCGCTGCTGCAAGCGTTTCACGCTTGTGCCCTCGGAGCCGCTTTTCAGCGTTGTGGAAGCGCTACCGGCGGTGGAGGTCGCACTGGGCTTTACGGTGGGGGTGGCCGTGGGCCGCGTGGTAGCCGTGCCAATCTGCGGCGCGCTGGTGGGTACTATGGGGTCTATGCCGCCCTGCGTACCCATCGTGGGGCTTACGTTGCTGGGCGGATTGGTAGCGGTGTCGCTGCCAAAATCCCAGGAGCTCCAATCCACCACGTTGGAGGTGGGGGCAGGCGTGGGGGTAACGGTCACCGTGGGCGTGGGCGTGATGACGGTGTCAAAGCCCTGGCCGCCGTCGCCTACGTTAAGGCCGTTGTTGTTATCCACGATCCTGTCCGGCTCCATATAACAGGCGCTCAGAGCAAGGCAGGCCAATAGCAGCAGCCCTGCCAGCAGGGCGCGCTTCTTCATGGCGTTGGGATGCTTCACAATTAACACTCCATTCGTTCTATCAATCAGACTGGGAAATGTTACAATCCTCTTACGGTTCTGCGCCGCGGCATACGGTATGGCGCATCATGCATATTGTACAGGGAAATCAACGAAATTGCAACCCCGAATATTCCCCTGTTCTATGATATAACGAATCAAATTTCCATTTTGTTCCCGAATTTACGAAATATTTTTGTCATATTTCAAGCTTCTTCGTCATATTTCGTAACCGCCTGCCCCAGCCGCAGGGAATACAGCGTCATTTCTTTTACGGGATAGGGGGTGCCCGCCCTCAGCGCCTGGCGGTAGTAGGCAAGCTGCCGCCGGTAGCGCGGCCAGAGCTGCGCGGCCTGCGTAACCCGGTCGGTTTTGAAATCCACCAGCACCCAGGCCCCGTCCTCCACAAAGCACAGGTCGATTACGCCCTGCAACAGCGTTTCAAACGGCTGCGTAATTTTCAGGTTGAAGCTCCACTCCCGCCGCACCAGCGGCGAACGCAGCATCCGCTGCCCAAGCGGCCCGGCCAGGAAGCGCGCGGCCATGGCTGCGTCGGCCAGCTCCGCCTCCTGAGCGGTCATCACGCCCTGGGCTGCCAGCCGTTCCAGCTCGCCCTGCGCATAGGCGCACATGGCTGGCTGGCTGGCCTCCACCTCTCGCGCGCCCGCCAGGTTCATAAGCCCCAGCAGGCGGTGGGTCTGCACGCCCGTGGCCAGCGCCCGTTCCTCGCCTGGCGGCTCCAGAAAGGCGGGCATGGCGGGCAGCGAGCCCAGCAGCCGCGGGCGGGCCATGCCCAGCGGCAGGCGCTTGAGCGTCTGCTCGTCCTCGGGGCCATCGTTCGCGCTTTGCTCCTCCTCCAGCGCGCGGCATAGCGCGGTAACGCCCAGCTTCAGCGGCGGGCGCTGCTCGCCGGGCCTGTGCGCCGCAAACGGCTTTACCGGCTCAAAGGCCGCCCCCTCGTATGGGGCCGCGTCCGGCAGGGGAATGGGCAGATGCTTTTCCTCCATAGCGCGAACCCTTGCGACATCAGGGTTGGTGTGGAAAACGACCCTCCAAATGTCCTTTTTATGTGGAAAACTTGTGGAATCTGTGGGGAACATCATTAGCTGCGGCGTTTTCCTCATAGGGATTGTGGAAAAGCCCTCCGGCCCCACGCACTGCAAAATGTCCTGCGGCTGCACGCATTGCGTAAGCCAGTCCAGCATGCTGCGGGCCGTGCGCACGCCAAACAGGCCGCCGCTGTTTTCCCCCTGCTCTACCCTGCTGGCCAGCGCGCCCGGATCGATATCCTTCTCGGTGCCCACCAGCACAAGCCGGTTTTTGGGGCGGGTCATGGCCACGTACAGCACGCGCGCGCGCTCTGCCCTCTCCGCGTTTTTCTCCTTCAGGGCAATCGCGCCCTGCATCAGGGTTTGCCGCCGGGTGCGCGCCTGCTCGTTCACATAGCCGAGGGCATAGCCCACGTCCCCGTGCACGCTCACCCCCCGCGCGCTCGCGCGGCCAAACAGCGAGCGGCCAAGCCCCATCACATACACCGTTGGAAATTCCAGCCCCTTGGATTTGTGGATGGTCATAATGCGCACCACGTCCTCCCAGGGGTTCATCACCGCCGGGCTGCTCTCCGTGCTGCCGGTTTTCATGTCCAGGCTTTCCACAAAGCCGTGCAGGCCGTCCGTGTGGCTTTTTTCATATTCGCCCGCGCGGTGGCACAGCATGCGCGGGTTCGCCTGCCTGAGCCGCCCGCCCGGCTGCGCGCCGTAATGCGCGTATAGCCCGCTGCGGCTTAGAAAGCTCCACAGGTAATCGTCCAGGGGCATGCTGCGCAGATAGAAGCGCTCGCGCTCCAATATCTCCATCACCTGAGCGCAGCGCGCGCGCAAGGGCTCCGCCGCCTCCCGTGCCGCTGCCTGAAGCGCGCTTAGGAAGCTTGCCTCCTTCTGCGGCCTCGTCAGGCGAATCTGCGCCAGCTCGCGCTCGCTCATTTCAAACAGGGGGCTTCTCAGCTCGCTCAACAGCGCGATATCGTTCATCAGGTTGTCCATTAGCCGCAGGTGCTGGGTAAGCTGCGTCACCTCGTCGCTGCCCATGGGGTCGCCCGCGCCCTCGGCGTACACGGGCACGCCCCTGCGCGTGAGGGCCAGCTCCACCTTGTCGCTTATGTTTTTGCTCACGGGCAGCAAAATGGCGATGTCCCTGTAATGCAGCAGGCCGCACGGCTCGCCGTTTGGGCCGGTCACGGGCTGGCCCACGGTTCGCTGGATATCGTCCGCGATCAGCTCCGCCTCGGCAAGCACGGTTTCCTGGGGCCTGCGCCCGCAGGAGGCGAGCACGTGCAGCTCGGTCTGCGGGTCGTTTTGCGAGGGCACGCCGGGATAGAGGCGCGCGTCCGCGTCGTAATCGATCTCGGTCACGCGGCTGTCCATCACGTGGGCGAAGGTGCGGTTCACCGCGTCCAGCACGCCGGTGCGGCTGCGAAAGTTGCGGTTGAGCACAATGCGCCGCTGGGGCGCGTCCTTTTCAGGCGAGAAACGGGCCAGCTTGCTCAAAAACAGCCCCGGCTCGGCCAGGCGGAAGCGGTAGATGCTCTGCTTCACATCGCCCACGTAGAAAAAGTACTGCGGCTGCGGATCGTCCGCGCCGCGCTTGAGCGCGTTGAGAATGGCCTCCTGCAGGGCGCTCACATCCTGGTATTCGTCCACGAATACCGCGTCGAAGCGCGCGGCCTGCTGTCTGCGCAGCCCCTCCTCGCGCAAAACCGAGAGCGTCATGTGCTCCAAATCGCCAAAGTCGATCTCGGCCTGCTCGTGCTTGCGGGCCATGAAGGCTTCGTCCAGCCTTTTGACCGCCTTTGCCAGCCCGCGCGTGGCCGGGCCCATGGCCGCCATATCACGCATGCCCTGCGCAAAATCGGAGGGTAGCAGCTTTTTGAGCTCGTCGGCAATATCCTTATACTGGGCGCGCAGCTCCTTATAGCGGTCCGCCAGGCGCTGTTCGTCCTGCGTGGCGGGCTTTGCGCGGCCAAGCGTCACAAATTTCAGCCCCGCAAGCGCCCCGGCAAGGCCGCTTAGCCCCGATGCGCACGCGGCGCACAGCCTATCGATGGTTTCGCGGTCACTTTGCAGGGTATTCAAATACGCGGGGGAAAAGGCGGGCTCCCTTGCGAGCGCGGCAGTTTGCTCCCACAGCGTGCGCATTTCCTCCAATAAGATAGCGGCCTCCTGGCAAAAGGCCAGCGCCATGGGCTCCCGGTCGATGGTTTGGGCGTTCCATTCCTTCGCGGCGCTCTTTTCAAGCCATTCCATTGGGTCTGGCCGGGAAAGGATGAAGCGGTACAGCGTATCCATCATCCCGCTGATTTCCCGCTCGGTAAATTTAGCGGTAAGGCTGGCTATGTCGCCGTCCTCATGGGCGGCCTCGTACAGCCAGGTAAGCGTTTCGTCCATCGCGCCGGTATAAAAGGCGGCGCGGGTGCGCTCGTCGGCTAGCATAAACTGCGGGTCAACCTGGCAATGCTGAAAGTTCTGCCTGACCACCTGCTGGCAATAACTATGAATGGTGGATATCTGCGCGCCGCCAACCATGTCCGCCTGCCTGCGCAGATGGGAATCCACGCCCGCCGCCTCGTTAAGACGGTTTTCCAGGCGCTCGCGCATTTCGGAGGCCGCCGCCCTTGTAAAGGTAACAATCAGCATGCGGTCTATGCTCATGCCGTCGTGAACGATCATATGCACGATGCGCTCCACAAGCACGGCGGTTTTGCCGCTGCCCGCGGCGGCGCTTACCAGCAGCTCGCGGTTGCGGGCCTCGATGGCCTGCTGTTGTTCCGGGGTAAAGCGCACGGGCCCACCTCCTTTGCGTGATCGGATGCAGCGTTATTGTACCGTAACCTTCCCGCTTTTGCAATGTTTCACGTGAAACAAACCTTGCGGTGCGAAGAACGCAACCAAAAATGTTTCACGTGAAACACCAATGGAAGGCAGTAAATGCCTTTGTGAAAAAATTTGCTCATTTTGCCCCTTCATGATATAATACCGCTTGGACTATCAATGGAATTTATCCGTATTGATGCGGATTTTAAGGAGGAATCCTATGCCTACCACCACGTTCGATGTGGATTCGATCAAGCAAAGCATCGTGGGCAAGCTTCAGCGCTACAACGGCGTTACCGTACAGGAAGCCACGGCCCAGCAGCTTTACAAGGCCGTAGCCTCTACCGTGCGCGACCAGATCATGCAGAAATGGATGATCTCCAAGGAACGGCGCGATTCCAAACGCAAGCGCCTGTACTACCTTTCGGTGGAGTTCCTCACCGGCCGTTCGCTCAACTGCAATTTGATTAACCTGTGCAGCCAGGACGATTATGCCCAGGCCTTGCGTGAGCTGGGTATCGACCTGCAAACCATCCTGCCCGAGGAGCCGGAACCCGCGCTTGGCAACGGCGGCCTGGGCCGCCTGGCAGCCTGCTTTTTGGATAGCCTGTCCAGCCTGAACATTCCCGCCATGGGTTGCACCATCCGCTATGAATACGGATTGTTCCGCCAAAAGCTGGTGGAGGGCCAGCAGGTGGAGCTGCCCGATAACTGGCTGCAAAACGGCAACGTATGGGAGGTTCCCCGCACCGAGGACACCTGCACCGTGGAGTTTAACGGCCACGTTGAGGAAGCCGAGGAGGATGGTCGCAAGGTTTTCCGCCTGGTAGATACCTATCAAATCGACGCGGTGCCCTATGATATGCCCGTCGTAGGCTTCAACAATGATTGCGTGAACACCCTGCGCACCTGGAGCGCCCGCAGCCGCGCCAACCTGGATTTGAGCCACTTCGGCGAGGGCGAATACATGAAGGCCATGGAAGAAATGGAAATGGCCGAGGTCATCTCCAAGGTGCTCTATCCCGAGGATAAGCACTACGAGGGAAAAATGCTTCGCCTGAAGCAGCACTACTTCTTTACCAGCGCAACCCTGCAATACGCCCTGAAAAACTTTAAAAAGCACTTCGGCAACAACTTTGATCTTCTGCCGGACAAGTGTGTGTTCCACATCAACGATACCCATCCCGGCCTGGCCATTCCCGAGCTTATGCGCCTGCTCATCGACCAGGAGGGCCTTAGCTGGGAGATGGCCCAGCGCATCACCTACCGCTGCATGGCCTACACCAACCATACCGTGATGAGCGAGGCGCTGGAGCGCTGGCCCATCGATATGATGAAGCAAACCCTGCCCCGCATCTACATGATTCTGGAGGAGCTCAACCGCCGCCTGTGCGCCAAGCTGTTCCAGTATTTCCCCGACCAGTGGGAGCGCATCGGCCACATGGCCATCATCGGCTATGGGCAGGTGCACATGGCCAACCTGTGCGTGGCGTTCAGTTCCAGCGTAAACGGCGTAAGCCAGCTTCACGGCAAAATTCTCCAAAATACGCTGTTCCACGATTACTACCAGCTGGAAAGCAAAAAGTTCAGAGCCATTACCAACGGCATCACGCACCGCCGCTGGCTGGTGGAGGCCAACCCCGCGCTTACCAGCCTGCTCAAGGAAACCATCGGCCCCGGCTTTGTGCAGGACGCCTCCAAGCTCTCCGACCTTTTGCCCTATGCCGATGACGCGGCCTTCCGCGAGCAGTTCGACAAGGTGAAGCAGTTCAACAAGCAGCGCCTTGCCAAGCTGGTGAAGCTGCGCCAGGGCATCGATATCGATACCTCCTTCATCTTCGATACCCAGGCCAAGCGCCTGCACGAGTACAAGCGCCAGATGCTCAACGCCCTGCATGTGCAGGTGCTTTACAACCGCATTGTGGATGATCCCAACTTCACCATGCCGCCGCGCCTGTTCCTGTTTGGCGCGAAGGCCGCGCCCGGCTACAGCCGCGCCAAGCAGATTATCCGCTACATCAACGCCCTGGCCGATCTGATCGACAAGCATCCTCGCGCGCGCCAGATGCTCAAAATCGTCTACATTGAAAACTACGACGTTTCCACCGCCGAAATCCTGATTCCCGCCAGCGAAATCAGCCAGCAGCTATCCACCGCGGGCAAAGAGGCCAGCGGCACCGGCAACATGAAGTTCATGATGAACGGCGCCGTAACCCTTGGCACCATGGACGGCGCAAACGTAGAAATCTACGAGCAGGTGGGCCTGGACAACATCTACATCTTCGGCATGCGCGCCGATACCGTGGAGGGCATGTACCGCGAGCACAACTACAACCCCATGAGCATCTACGAAACCAACCACGAAATCCGCAAGGCCATGTCCCAATGGCTGGACGGCACCCTATTCCCCAACGAGCCCATGGCCATGCAGGATCTCTACCACACTCTGCTCGTTGGCGACTACGGCAACATGGCGGACAGCTACTTCGTCCTCAAGGATTTTGGCAGCTACTCCATGGCGAACCGCCGCATGATGGAGGACTATCAGAACCGCGAAAAGTGGCTCAAAATGGCCATCGTCAACACAGCCAAAAGCGGTCTTTTCAGCTCCGACCGCACCATCAAGGAATACAACGACGCAATCTGGCACATCTCCAGCAGGGGGTAGGCAGGGGGTGACCCCCTGCACCCCCGGACTGCGGCCCCTGTGGGGGCCGCAGCGCGCTTCGCGCGCGTGTGCGCGGGGTGGGTGTGCGAAGGAACGACGCCAGGAGGCGGAAGGCCTCCTGGCTTTGTGCCGCCGGGCCACGGAAGGT
>JALEIQ010000150.1 GCA_022769795.1 Clostridiales bacterium | reverse complement strand
TTCTTGCTTTATTTGGTCTCGCGGTGAACAGTGTGCTTCTTGCAAAAACGGCAGTACTTGTTCAGCTCGATGCGGTCGGGGGTGTTCTTCTTGTTCTTCATGGAATTGTAGTTCCGCTGCTTGCACTCGGTGCAGGCCAGCATCACTTTGTTGCGGGCAACGCTTGCCACGTTCGCCACCTCCTACTCGATGTGGGGAAAAGCCGCGTCCGCCCGCCCCAGCGGACGGATTCGGCGTATTTGTACTTTCTATCCCCAGGGCCCGCGCGCAGGTAAGCCGCGCTCAACCCGCATTGCGAACCGGGGGTCAGGGGTTTGTCCCCCTCGTTACTCGATTACCTTGGACACAACGCCGGAACCCACCGTGCGGCCGCCCTCGCGGATAGCGAAGCGCAGGCCCTGCTCAATGGCGATAGGCGTAATCAGGGTGATTTCCATGTCGATGTTATCGCCGGGCATTACCATCTCAACGCCCTCGGGCAGCTTGATGTTGCCGGTCACGTCCGTCGTGCGGAAGTAGAACTGCGGACGATAGCCGTTGAAGAACGGGGTGTGACGGCCGCCCTCGTCCTTGGTCAGCACGTACACCTGGCCAATGAAGTGCGTATGCGGATGAATGGTGCCGGGCTTGGCCAGCACCTGGCCGCGCTCGATCTCGTTGCGCTGCACGCCGCGCAGCAGCAGGCCGATGTTGTCGCCCGCTTCCGCCTGATCCAGCAGCTTGCGGAACATCTCAACGCCGGTAACAACCACCTGGCGGGGCTTCTCCATCAGGCCCACGATCTCAACCGTGTCGCTCATCTTTACTACGCCGCGCTCCACACGACCGGTGGCAACAGTGCCGCGGCCAGTGATGGAGAACACGTCCTCAACGGGCATCAGGAAGGGCTGGTCGGTCGCGCGCTCAGGAGCGGGAATGTAGCTGTCCACAGCCTCCATCAGCTCGAAGATGCACGCGGTTTCCTTCGCGTTCTTCACGTCCGTGCCGCCGTTCTGCACGTACTCCAGCGCTACCAGCGCGGAGCCCTTGATGATCGGGATGTCGTCGCCCGGGAAGTCGTACGCGCTCAGCAGCTCGCGGATTTCCATCTCTACCAGCTCAAGCAGCTCCGGGTCGTCCATCATGTCGGTCTTGTTCATGAACACCACGATGTAGGGCACGCCTACCTGGCGGGCAAGCAGGATGTGCTCGCGGGTCTGGGGCATCGGGCCGTCGGGCGCGGATACTACCAGAATCGCGCCGTCCATCTGCGCGGCGCCGGTGATCATGTTCTTCACGTAGTCGGCGTGGCCGGGGCAGTCCACGTGCGCGTAGTGGCGATGCTCGGTTTCATATTCCACGTGCGCGGTGTTGATTGTAATTCCACGGGCCTTTTCCTCAGGCGCCTTGTCGATGTCCTCGTACTTCATCGCCTGCGCCTCGCCCAGCGTCGCCAGCGTCATGGTGATCGCCGCCGTCAGGGTCGTCTTGCCGTGGTCTACGTGACCGATCGTGCCAATGTTTACGTGCGGCTTGGTGCGTTCAAACTTAGCCTTAGCCATGGGAATCGACCTCCTAGTTCATTGTTTGCTTATAAGTCTATCCGGCAGGGTTTCATGCGGTTGGAGCGGGTGATGGGAATCGAACCCACGTAGCCAGCTTGGGAAGCTGGAACTCTACCATTGAGTTACACCCGCATGTCCGCATGGATCGACCGGGTTCCAGACATGGGTTATTGTAACGGTTTTCCACGCGCTTGTCAACTGCTTTTTTGTTTCTTGTACCCAAATTGTTTTTGCGTGAAAATATACATTGACAGGCGATGTATATCCGCGTATAATGACAGCGTTCAAAAAACCTGCTGCAAAGAAAGGAGCCTTCTCATGTCTACCCTGTTTTTTCAGGAGGTTTGCACCAGCTTCGGCGGGGACGTTTTTCTTTTTTTGAAATTATACCTCATGTAGCGATGTATATCTTCACTCAATCTTTTTAGGAAAGGAGGACGCTTCATGGCAATTTCCGCGGATATTCTCAGAGGCTATACCGACACCATCATCCTGCGCCAGCTCAGCCACGGCGACAGCTACGGCTACCGCAACAGCAAAACGGTTGCCGAAATCAGCGAGGGCGGCCTGGAAATGAAGGAAGCCACGCTCTACACCGCTTTTCGCAGGCTGGAGCAGGGCGGGCTGATTCGCTCCTACTGGGGCGACGAGCAAAGCGGCGCAAGGCGGCGGTACTACGCCATCACCCCCGAGGGGCTGAACCGGCTGAACCGCGACTGCGCCGCATGGCAGGACACAAAACGGCTCATGAATCTATTGTTAGGAGGCGAGGGTGAATGAACCCGACCATTGAAAAAATTATCACCATGCTGTTTGAGGACATCATCGAAACCGAGGAAACCCGCGCCCTGCACGACGAAATCCTGAACAACTGCCAGGAGCGCTATCAGGATATGATCGCCCGCGGCGTAAGCGAGGACGAGGCCATTCACGCCGTTATGGAAAGCCTGGCCGGTATGGACGAGGTGCTCGCCCAATATCCCCGCAAAACCCATGAGGGCGAGGAGGGCTCCTCCTTCTGCTTTGACCCCGCGCGCTCCCCTATGCGTTTGGTCGATATCCATCTTGTCAGCGAGGACGTAAGCCTATCCCCCTCCGCGGATGGCCTGATCCATATCGTCTGCGACGAGCCCGGCCACATCCGCGTTTCGCACGAAAACGGCGTTTTGCGCGTGGAGCGCGGCAAAGCGCGCGCCGTGCCCGAAGAGGGAGGCAGGGATTGGCTGTCAAGGCTGATTCAAAGCCTGTCCGTTCAGCTTGGCACGGGCGGCGACATGTGCGTGCAGCTTCCCCCGGATTTGTGCCCGGAGCTGAAGGTATGCGCCGCCTCCGGCGATATCAGCGCGCAAAGTCTCCGCTTTTCCTCCCTGCGCGCGGACACCTCCAGCGGCGATCTGCAATTCGTTGACCTTATGGTAGAGGGAGAGGCGCACTTGGGCTCCTCCTCCGGCGATGTGGACTGGGACGGCGACTGCGCCCTTCTAAAGGCCACCTCCTTCAGCGGCGATATTGATGTCAAGGGCCGGCTTGAGCAAGCGGCGCTTACCACCACCAGTGGGGATGTGGATATCGTTTTCACCGGCGATGCGCTGAAGAGCCTTTCCGCGCGAACCACCAGCGGCGATGTGAGCCTGTCCCTGCCCGGCGGCATTCCCGTCCGGCTTCGCTGCCATACCGTTTCCGGGGATGTGCGGCAGCGCATCGCCAACACGCCGGATGCTTCCGCCACGGTGGAGTTGTCCAGCGTTTCGGGTGATATTACGGTGCGTTAGGCGGGCGTTGTCCCTAAGCCACAGCCGCGCCAGCTTATTGAAGCTAGCGCGGGTAGGATAGCCCCATAGGTATGTATAATGCCGCAGCGCCAGCCCGTTTGGGCTGGCGCGTTGCTTGCTTGGGGGGCGCTGCGGCGCGGGGATTTGGGGCTCCGCCCCAAGCCCCGGCAGGGGCTATTGCCCCTGTACCCCTTCATTTGTCCTCGCTCCTATTACGGGTGTACACAGCCGCTGCGCCAGCCTTTACGGCTGGCGCGTTGCTTGCTTGAGCCGCGCTGCGGCGCGGGGTTTTGGGGCTCCGCCCCAAGCCCCGGCAGGGGCTATTGCCCCTGCACCCCTTCAATTGTCCACGCTCCTGTTGTGGGTGCCCACAGCCGCAGCGCTAGCCTATT
>JALEIQ010000135.1 GCA_022769795.1 Clostridiales bacterium | reverse complement strand
CGCGACTCCTGTTTTTTGTCAGTTTTTCAGAGGCTTTGCCCCAAAGGGTCGAGGCGGCATAAAACCCCTTCGCGCATCCCATACTCCAAGTACAAGCCTATGTACGGAGGGGTGCAATATGGCGATGAACAAGGTGGAAATCTGCGGCGTGGACACCTCCACGCTGCCCGTGCTTACAAACGAGCGCATGCGCGAGCTATTCCCGCTGGTGCATGGCGGCGACCTCAACGCACGCGAGGAATTCATCCGCGGAAACCTGCGCCTGGTGTTGAGCGTAATCCAGCGCTTTGGCAACCGGGGCGAAAATGTGGACGATCTGTTCCAGGTGGGCTGCATCGGCCTGATTAAGGCGCTGGACAACTTTGACGTGAGCCAGAACGTGCGCTTTTCCACGTACGCGGTGCCCATGATTATTGGCGAGATTCGCCGCTACCTGCGCGACAACAACGCCATTCGCGTAAGCCGCAGCCTGCGCGACACGGCCTACAAGGCGCTCAAGGCGCGCGACGCGCTGGCCGAGCGCCTGGGCCGCGAGCCCAACGTGACCGAGCTGGCCGAGGAGCTGCACCTGCCCCGCGAGGACGTGGTGTTCGCCCTGGAGGCCATCCAGGATCCGGTGAGCCTGTTCGAGCCCGTGTACAACGACGGCGGCGACGCGCTGTACATTATGGATCAGATTACCGATGAAAAGCGGCCTGACAACGGCTGGCTGGACGTGATTGGCGTGCGCGAGGCCATGAACCGCCTGAGCGAGCGCGAGCGGCATATCCTGACCCTGCGCTTTTTTCAGGGACGCACGCAAATGGAGGTGGCCGGGGAGATTGGCATCTCGCAGGCGCAGGTGAGCCGCCTGGAGAAAAACGCGCTGAACCATATGAAAAAGCATGTGGGGCGGTAAGCGGGGATCAATGAGGCGCGCGCCAGGCCGTTTGGGCTGGCGCGTCTTTTGCTTGGGCAGCGCTTTTTCAACGCCCGTCCGGAAAATGTTTTCTTGTAAAATATTTGGCCACAGACTGGCGATAACCCCCTTGGGAGGTGTCGGAGGGCCGCAGACCCGCAACCTCAATCGTCGCAGAGGGCACTGGCCGTGCCCTCTGCTCGCTTCGGTTGACTCCTTCGGTTCGCTTTGGGCTTCGCCCAAGGCCCCGTAGGGGCCACGCTCGCCTGCGTCCCCTCCGATTGTAATCCGAACCCAGCGACATGCGCGGTGGGTTCGGAAGCCTTGCGTAGCAAGGTTTCCTTGCGGGGTTCACCGGCCGCGCCGTAGGCGCAGGTGAACCCTGTTTCGGCGGAAAAGATCGCGCAGCGAGCTTTTTCGACGGTCTGCGGTCAAAACATTTGACCTTCTCCCCGCGCATGTGCTATGCTAAACCCGACCATTTGATGCTATTGGAGGGTTTGTTACGGCACGTTTCTTTGGGCGCAGGGACGCGGATATGACCCAGGGGAGCATTTGGCGGCAGTTGATTGGCTTCGCCATTCCCATGGCGGTGGGGCTTTTATTCCAGCAGCTATACAACACGGTGGACACCATTGTGGTGGGCCAGTTTGTGGGCAAGGAGGCGTTGGCGGCGGTGGGCAGCACGTCCAGCATCATCAATATGCTGGTAGGGCTGAGCGCGGGGCTATCCACCGGCGCGAGCGTGGTGATTTCGCAATGCTACGGCGCGCGCGACCACAAGGCCCTGCACGACGCGGTGCATACCACGTTGAGCGCCACGTTTATTATGTCCGTGGCGGGCATGCTGCTGGGCGCGGTGATTGTTGAGCCGATGCTGAACCTGATGGCGACGCCCCCGGATGTGAGGGGCGAGGCGCGGACGTATTTAAGCATCTATTTTATGGGGCTGGGCGGGCTGTTTATTTACAACATGGGCTCGGGCATCCTCAGGGCCGTGGGCGATTCGCGCAGGCCGCTGTATTTTTTGTGCTTCTCGGCCATTTTGAACACGGCGTTTGACATTCTGTTTGTGGTGGCGTTTGGCTGGGGCGTGGAGGGCGTTGCTTACGCCACGATTCTGGCGCAGTTTTTGAGCGCGCTGCTGGTTTTGTTCGTCCTTACGCACGACCATGCGCCCTACGGCGTGCGCTGGCGCGATATTGGGCTTAGCGTGCCCATGCTCAAGCGCATCCTTTCCATTGGGCTGCCCTCCGGCGTGCAGCAGGCCATCACGGCGTTTTCCAACGTGTTTGTGCAAAGCTACGTCAACTTTTTCGGCTCGGCGTGCATGGCGGGGTGGTCCAGCTACAACAAGCTGGATGTGTTCATTCTGATTCCCATGCAGTCCATCGCGCTGGCCTCCACCACCTTTGTGGGGCAGAACTTTGGCGCGCAAAAGCTGGATCGCGCGCGGGAGGGCGTAAAGCAGGCGCTGATGATGGCTCTGGCGGTTACGGCTGTGTTGAGCGTAACGGTGATTTGCACGTCGCATTTTCTGGTACGGCTGTTTACCTCAGACGAGGAGGTAATCGCCTATGGCGTGCGCTTCATCACGATTATATCGCCGTTCTACATGGCCTGCTGCTTTAACCAGATTTACGCGGGCGCGCTGCGCGGCGTTGGCAACGCCAAAATTCCGATGTTCATTATGCTGTTTTCCTTTGTGCTGTTCCGCCAGATTTACCTGTTTGTGGCCAAGCTGCTTGGCAACTCGCTTTTTGCGATCTCCCTGGCGTATCCGATGGGATGGGTGATGTGCAGCATTCTGGTAACGGTGTTTTACCGGCGCTCCCTGCTATGCCGCAGGCCCGCGCAGGCCTAGGGCACGATTTCGACCCGCTCGATTTGCTCCCGGAGGGGAAAGAGGATATCCATATCCCCCTCGTCCAGGGCGACGCAGCCCTGCGTCCAGTCGGTTTGGCTTCCGCCCTCGTGCAGGTAGATCTCCCCGCCCAGGGGGGAGCCCCACGGGGGCCGTTTGTTTTGCGCGTGCGCGGCCAGGATGTTTGCAAGCGTGGGCAGATCGATGCGGCCATGGGCGTAGGCCAGGCGCGCGTCCCGCGCCGAGGGGTAGCTAAGGCCCAGGCTGCGGCCATACTTGCCCGCCTCCTTCACCAGGCAGACGCGGTACGCGCCCTCCGGCGTGCGGCCGTCGCCCTCGCGGCGCTTGGGGCCCTGGGGCGCGCGGCCCAGCCCCACGCGGCAGGAAAACACCCTTTTGCGCCCGTCCCACACGGTAAGCGTGCGGCGGGCTTTTTCTATGCGAACGAACATGGCTGCGCCTCTCCCTTCCATTTTGCGCGGATGTGAATAGTCTGTAACATTCTGGACGTACCTGTCAAAACCCTTGCGAAAAGCGATTTTGTGTGTCATAATGTCTAAGATATCAAACTGCGGGGTGCATCGCTT
>JALEIQ010000094.1 GCA_022769795.1 Clostridiales bacterium | reverse complement strand
GGGCCGGAGGGAAGCGGTGGCCCTGTGGGCCATTCGCCGAAGGCGAAAGCGACCCGCAAGCCGCCAGCGAAACAAGCGTTGGGCACGGCTAGTGCCCAACGCGCCGATTGAGCTGGATCTGCGTGCCGCCGCTTTCTGCCTACTCTTTCCAGAAAGAGTAGGCGCAGGGTGTGGGGGCGCGTAGCCCCCACCCAGTTCCGCGGAACTGCTTCCGCAAGAAAGGCGACCCAACCCCCGGCGGGGGCCACCCCGCATAAAAGGCAACGCCCCTGCCGGGGCTTGGGGCGGAGCCCCAAAACCCCTAGTTCAGGCCAATAAACTGTCTTGTTCTGGGGTTTTGGGATTGAAACAGCTTTTCCGGCGGGCTTTCCTCCACAATCTGCCCGCCCTCCATAAAAATAACGCGGTCGGCCACATCGCGGGCAAAGCTCATCTCGTGGGTTACCACCAGCATGGTCATACGCTCGCTGGCCAGGCTGCGCATCACGCCCAGCACCTCCTGGGTAAGCTCGGGGTCAAGGGCGCTGGTAGGCTCGTCAAAGCACATAATCTCGGGATCCATGCATAGGGCGCGGGCAATGGCCACGCGCTGCTGCTGCCCGCCGCTAAGCTGGTAGGGATACTGCTGCGCCTTATCCGTGAGGCCCACCTTCGCAAGCAGCGCGCGTGCCTTTTCCGTCGCCTGCTTTTTAGGCACGTGCTTTACGCGCATGGGCGCGTCAATCAGGTTCTGCATCACGCTCATATGCGGAAACAGGTTGAAGGACTGGAACACCATGCCCATGCGCAACGTGATGGCGCGCAGCGTGCGCTCGTCCGCGTAGGTCAGCTTGCCGTCGCGCGTGCGGCACATGGTTACGCCGTCCAGCAGAATCGTGCCCGCGTTCACGGGTTCAAGCTGGTTGAGGCAGCGCAGAAACGTGCTTTTGCCAGAGCCGCTGGGGCCGATCATTGCCACAACCTCGCCCTTCTTCACCTCCAGGCTGATGCCCTTGAGCACTCCCAGGCCGTCGAAGCCCTTATAAATATCCGTTGCGGTAAGCATTCCGGCTCCCCCTCTCAGCGGTAATAATCCAGCTTGCGCTCTGCCAGCTTGCACAGCTGCTCGGCCACGCCGTTCAGCACCAGATACATGAAAATCGCTACCACATACGGCTCAATGGAGGACGAGCTGGACACCTGCTTCTTGGCCACGGTCATCAAATCCACCACAGCCACGGTAGAAGCCAGCGCCGTATCCTTAATCAGCGTAATCACCTCGTTGGTTACCGGCAGCAGCACGCGCTTTACCACCTGGGGCAGGATAATGCGCACAAAGGTTTGCCCCTTTGTATAGCCCAGCACCTTTGCCGCCTCGTACTGCCCTGCGGGGATGGCCTGGATACCCGCGCGGAAAATCTCCGCAAAATAGGCCGCGTAATTAATGGCGAATGCAAAAATAACCGCCCAGAACCGATCCACCCGGAACGGCAGCACCGCGGGCAGCAAAAAATAGATGAACATGATTTGCAGCATCAGCGGCGTTGAGCGCATCACATAGATATAGATAGACAGCGGCGCGCGCACAGCGCGCTTTTTGCTCATGCGGCCCTGCGCCGCCAGCATGCCCAGCGGAACCGAAAACAGCAGCGTTAAAAAAAAGATGCTCAACGTTACGCCCGCGCCGTCCAGCATCATGCCAATCAGCTTTGTAAGGCGCTCCGGGTCGTTAAAAAACTTCATCGTCATGGGCAGCTTCCTTTCAGGCCGGGAGGTAAGAACGCGCCGCGCAGGGGCTTGGGAACCGGCCCAAGTCCCTGCTTGCGGCAAACCGCAAAGACTTTTGATTACTCCGCGGGTACGACGGTGATATCGGAACCAAACCACTCGGTGGAGATTTCGGCCAGGGTTCCATCCTTCTTCATTTCCACCAGGATTTCCTGCACCTTGTCGCGCAGGGCGATATCCTCCTTGCGCAGGCCGATGCCGTAGTTATCGTCCGTCAGGGCCACGGCGGCGACCAAATCAGTCGCGCCCATGCCGTTGATGCGGTAGTCGCCCACCACAAGATCCATCAGCACCGCGTCGCAGCCGCCGTTTTGCAAGTCCATCAGAGCGGTCAGGTAATCGTCAAAGCCAATCACCTCGCCAAAGGTAGCGGCCAGCTCGGCATACTCGCCGTTGAGCAGTTCCTCGGCGTAGGAGCCGTTTTGAATGGCCACGGTCTTGCCCGCCAAATCCTCCACGCTGGAAGCGCCCGCATCCGCCTTGGTGTAGAAGATCATCTGGTTATTGAGATACGCGAAGGTCATCGCCATGCTCTCCTCGCGCTCTGGCGTAATGGACATGCCGTTCCAGATGCAGTCGATATTCCCGCTGGAAAGCTCCAGCTCCTTGGAATCCCACGCGATGGGCTGCACAACCAGCTCCACGCCCAGCCTTTCGGCCACAACGCGCGCCACGTCGATATCAAAGCCCACGATCTCGTTGTTTTCATTCCGGAA
The DNA here is from genome assembly GCA_022769795.1 of Clostridiales bacterium. GTDB lineage: Bacteria > Bacillota > Clostridia > Christensenellales > Aristaeellaceae > Limiplasma. The sequence goes on along the minus strand of JALEIQ010000094.1, from coordinate 313 downwards.
GCCCATGGGCGGGAAGCTGTCGTCCAGGCCCAGGATAAAGGTGCCCTTTTCCACAATCTTCTCAACGGATGCGTCCTCGGCGCAGGCAATACCAGTCAAGGCCAGCATCAAAACCAAAACAGCGGCAAATAGCTTCTTCATGAAAAATTCCTCTCCTTCCCGCATCACTTTAGTGTGATAACGTGGTAATATAATAGCATGATGAATCCATGCTGTCAACCTCTTTTTCAAATTTTTTTATTTTATTTTTTCTTCCTTACTTTATGGCCGCGCAGCGATGCAGGTGCGTTCCCATCCTCAAAAAGAACGGATG
>JALEIQ010000090.1 GCA_022769795.1 Clostridiales bacterium | reverse complement strand
CAATGCCAAGCGAAAGCGGCGTTACATCCAAAAGCAGCAGTCCCTTGACTTCGCCCTGCAACACGCCGCCCTGCAGGGCGGCGCCCATGGCCACGCATTCGTCGGGGTTGATGTCCTTGCTGGGCTCGCGCCCGGTAAAGCGCTTCACCGCGGCCTGCACGGCCGGGATGCGCGTGGAGCCGCCCACCAGCAGCACGCGGCTTAAATCGCTGGGGGAAAGCCCCGCGTCGCTCATGGCCTGCTTGACGGGGCCCATTGTGGCCTCCACAAGGTGGGCGGTGAGCTCGTCAAATTTTGCGCGCGTAAGGGTAAGCTCCAGGTGCTTGGCACCGTTGCGGTCCGAATAGAGGAAGGGCAGGTTGACGCTGGCCGACGTGGCGGCGCTCAGCTCGATTTTGGCTTTTTCAGCCGCCTCGCGGATGCGGCTCATGGCGGTTTGATCCTTGGTCAGGTCAATGCGCTCCTGCTGGCGGAAGGCCTCCACCAGATAGTTGGCAACGCAATTATCAAAGTCGTCGCCGCCGAGGCGGTTGTTGCCCGCCGTGGCAAGCACCTCGATTACTTCGTTGTTGATATCCAGAATGGATACGTCAAACGTGCCGCCGCCCAGGTCGAATACCATGATCTTCTGCGCGCCGCCTTTGTCCATGCCGTAAGCAAGCGCGGCGGCGGTGGGCTCGTTGATGATGCGCAGAACATTCAGGCCCGCTATGCGCCCGGCGTCCTTGGTGGCCTGGCGCTGGCCGTCGCTGAAATAGGCGGGCACGGTGATGACGGCGTCGGTTACGGTTTCGCCAAGATAGGCTTCAGCGTCCTTTTTGAGCTTTTGCAGGATGACCGCGCTGATCTCCTGCGGAGTAAAGGCCTTGCCATCGATTTTGACGCGGTTATCGGTGCCCATTTCCCGCTTGATGGAAGCGATGGTGCGCCCGGGATTGGTAACGGCCTGCCGTTTGGCCGCCGCGCCCACAATGCGCTCGCCCTCCTTGGTAAAAGCTACGACGGACGGCGTTGTGCGCCCTCCCTCCGCGTTGGGGATAACCACAGGGTCGCCGTTTTCCATAAATGCGACGCAGGAATTGGTGGTGCCTAAGTCGATGCCGATGGTTTTGCCCATAGATGTGCCTCCTTGGTGGCCCGCTGCTTTTAAGGGAACAATGTTAAGCATACCCTTTTGCCATGGAGAATGTATAGCGAAAAAATGAAGAAACCGTAAACTTTGTTCGGAAACGTATCAAAACGTTGGCCGTGGGAGATAGGTATGCGCAGGATGGTGTTTGCATGAACCCGTATTTCTTGTTTTTTTCCTTGCTCGCGCTGCTTGGAACGCCGGTCAGCCTTCATGCGGGCATGCGCGTGGGACGGGAGCTTACCTACCAGATCAGGGTGCAGGCGGCGGGGCTGCCGTTTATGCGGCGCACCGGCGAGGAGGATCGTTCGCAGGAGCAGCCCGTTAGGCAGGAGGATGTGGCCAGAACGGTTGCCGAAACCGATCCGCAGCTGGTGCTATGCGCTGTGAAAACCGTTCTTTCCAAGCGCCTTTTCCGGCTGATTCATCTGGAAAGCGTCTATGTGCACGCCAGGCTTTCCTTTGACGACGCGGCGCTTACCGCCCTTTTGTTTGCTGCGGTGCGCACCGTGCTTGAAACGTTGGCCTATTGCTCGGCGTTTCCTGGCAAGCTCACCGGGCGTATGGAGGCGGATTTTCACGCGAACGGATCGGAATTATTCGTGAGGGGCATATTCATGGCTAGGTTGGGAAGCCTGTTGTATGCGGCCGCTGTGGTTGGCGCAGCAATCATCAAGGCGCGCGCAGCACAGGCGCGAATGGAGGAGGAAACATATGCAGCATCCCATTGACAACATGATGCAAACCACGATGGAGAATATCCGCGGCATGGTGGATGTGAACACCGTGGTGGGCTCGCCCGTTACGGGCACCAAGGGCACGACCATCATACCCATTTCCAAAGTAAGCTTTGGCTTTATCGCCGGCGGCGGCGAGTATACGGCGGAGGAGAGCAAGGGGCGCTCGCTTCCGGCGGAGGCGTTTCCCTTTGCGGGCGGCACGGGCGCGGGCGTATCGGTGCAGCCTGTGGGCTTCCTGGTTGTGGGCGACGGCACGGTAAAGGTTTTGCCCGCGCAGAGCAACAGCGCCATGGAGCGGGTTGTAGAGCTGCTGCCGCAGCTGATTGAGGACTTTGGCCAGAATGGAAACAAGGACGACAAGAAAAAGGCCAAAAAGGTCTACAAAACAGAGATCGAAACCTATGATTTTGACGCGGAGGAAACGCAGTCATGAAAACACGGCTTGCGCAGAAGCTGCGCTCGCTGACGGCGGTGCTGTGCTTAACGGCGCTTACGCTGATTAACGGCAGCGCGGGCGCGGAGGAGGGCGACCAGGTAGATAGCTGCGCCAGGGCCGCCGTGCTGATTGAGCGCAGCACCGGCATGGTGCTTTTGCGCCATAACGAAACGGAACCGCTGCCCATGGCCTCCACCACCAAGGTGATGACCGCGCTGATGGCGCTAGAATACGGCAAGCTGGACGAGGTAGTTACCGTAGGACGGAACGCGTACGGCGTGCCCGGAACAAGCATCTATCTGTCGCTGGGGGAAAAGATTACCCTGCGCGATCTGCTCTATGGGCTGATGCTGGCCAGCGGAAACGACGCGGCCGTGGCAATCGCGGAGCATATCGGCGGCAGCGTGGACGCGTTTTGCCAGAAAATGACGCAGCGTGCCGCGGAACTTGGCTGTGAGAATACCGTGTTTGTCAATCCCAACGGCCTGCCTGTTCAGGGTCATCATACCACCGCGTATGATTTGGCCCTGATCGCGCGCGAGGCCATGCGCTACGATCTCTTTCGGGAAATCGTGAGCACAAAGCGCGCCTCCATCCCGTGGGAGGGACGCAGCTATAACCGCATTTTAAACAATAAAAACCGCCTGTTGAGCGATTATGAGGGCGCAACAGGCATAAAAACGGGCTATACCAGGGCGGCGGGGCGCTGCCTTGTGTTTGGCGCCAGGCGCAACGGCCTGGAAGTGATCGGCGTGGTGCTCAACTGCGGCGATTGGTTTAACGAGGCCGCCCGCCTTATGGACATGGGCTTTGAACGGTACGAATGCTTTACCGCCCTTTCGGACGGCGAAACGGTGCGCGAGCTGGCCGTGACCGACGGCACACAGGATACGGCCTATATTTGCGCGCAGGGGGACTTGCGCGCGCCGGTGCCGAAGGGAGAAACGCCCTCGCTGGAATACGATATGCCGGATGCGCTTGCTGCCGGTATGAAGCTGGGCGATGCGGTGGGCGAGGCGCGCCTGATGCTGAACGGACGCACGCTCGCATCCGTGCCCCTGGTGCTAAGCGAGAGCCTGAGGCCGCGCGACTTTGGCTTTGAACTGGAAAGGGTTATTCAAAACTGGCCGCTGCTTGAGCGGCAAGCGGTTGGAGAGTAGAATGCGCATCCGTGGCGGCGGGAGGAGCAGCCTCCCGCTCAGGCCGTCGAAAAAGCTCGCTGCGCGATCTTTTCCGCCGAGACAGGATTCACCTGCGCCTACGGCGCGGCCGGTGAATCCTGCAAGGAAACCTTGCTACGCAAGGCTTCCGAACCCACCGCACATGTCGCTGGGTTCGGATTACAGTCGGAGGACTGCGGCCCTCCGACACCTCCCAGGGGTTTATCGATAGTTTGGGCGGGAGGAACAGCCTCCCGCTTTGCGTTTGCTAGCATCAGCTTTAGGCGGTTCTCCTGATTTACGCGGGTGGCGCTTGCGTCATAGTCGATGGCGACGATATTCACATCGGGATTGCGTTCCTTGATGGGCTTCATCATGCCCTTGCCGCAAATGTGATTGGGCAGGCAGCCAAATGGCTGCGTGCATACGATGTTCTTGCAGCCGCAGCGGGCCAGCTCCAGCATTTCCGCGGTGAGCAGCCAGCCTTCGCCCATCTTGGTTCCCTGATGAATGTAGCCCCCGGCCATCTTGGCGGTATCCTCAAAGGGCGTCCAGGGTTGAAACACGCCCTGCGCGCACATCAGCTCGATGATGTCGCGCTTCTTGCGGCAGAGCAGCTTATAGGCAAAGCGGATAAAGGGAATGGTGAGCGCGTGATTGCCGTAGAGGCGGTAATCCTCCTGCATGTTATACACGCAATACAGACAAAAATCCAACAGGCCGGGCGTAACCACCTCCGCGCCCTCGCGTACAAGGAACGCCTCCAGATTGTTGTTGCCAAGCGGCGAGTATTTTACAAAAATTTCGCCCACAACGCCTACCTTCACCGTATCGCGCGCCTTGCGGGGAATGGCGGCAAAGCCTTCCAGAATGGCCTGATAGTTTTTTAGAATCCGCCGGTAACGAATTTTCCCTCCCGAGCCAAGCTCGCATCCCAGCCTCCGTGTCCATTCCCCGGCGAGCGCCTCGGCCTGGCCGGGCGTGGCTTCATAGGGCTTTACCTGATTGACCAGCGTAAGCAAAAGGTCGCCGTAGAGCACGGCGTAAATCAGCCCATGCAAAATAGGTAGCGTAAGGCGGAAGCCCGGATGCCGCTCCAGCCCGGAAAAGCTGAAGGAAATAACCGGCACATGGGACAAACCGGCCCGCTTGAGCGCCTTTCGAATGAGCGATATATAGTTGGACGCGCGGCAGCCGCCGCCGGTTTGGAACATGATCAGCGCCGTTTTGTCGGGGTCGTACTGGCCGGAGGTGAGCGCCGTCATAAACTGGCCAATCACCAATACCGCGGGATAGCATGCGTCGTTATGGGTATAGCGCAGGCCCATTTCGGCAATTTCCGGGCCGGAGGTGGTCAAAAGCTCCATGCGGTAGCCATAGGTGCGGAATACGCTTGCAATCAGCTCAAAATGCATGGGCAGCATGGTGGGAATCAAGATTGTATAGTCCTTTTTCATTTCCTTGGTAAAGGGAACGAAGGTTTTATCCTGCATGGTTTATCCTCTTTCCTCCAAAGCGCCCAGAAGGCTGCGCAGGCGAATTTTTACCGCGCCCAGGTTGGTGACTTCGTCAATTTTGAGCTGCGTATAGTATTTTTGGCTGCTCTCAAGAATTTCGCGCACCTCGTCGGTGGTGATGGCGTCTACGCCGCAGCCGAAGGAAACCAGCTGCACCAGCTCCGTATCCTCATGCATGGCGGCATAGCGCGCGGCACGGTACAGCCGGGAATGGAACGTCCACTGATCCAGCACATGCACCTTCTGCACGGGGGCAAGGTGGCAAACGGCATCCTCGCTTACAACCACAAAGCCCAGGGAAACCGCCAGCTTATCGATGCCGTGGCCGATTTCGGGATCGGTATGGTAGGGCCTGCCCGCCAGGATCATGATGCGCTTGCGGTGGGCGCGGGCATAGGCGATGGCTCGCTCGCCTTCCGCGCGCAGATCGTTTTTGTAACGCTCGTAGGCCTCAAAGCCAGCCTGAACGGCGGCGCGAACCTCGCCCTTGCCAATGGAGGCGTCTGCCGCCTGCAGGGCAGGCGTAAGGCTGCGCGTCAGCGCGCGCGGGCTTGAAATATCCAGATAGGGATACAGGAACCTAACGTTCCTCAGCGCCTCCATATTCCCGTTCAGCAGCTCCGCGTAATACGCCACCACGGGGCAGTTGAAGTGATTGTCGCCCGCCTTTTCATCCACATTGTAGGTAAGGCAGGGGTAAAACAGCGTATCCACGCCCTGCTCAATCAGCTCCAGCATATGCCCGTGCATGAGCTTGGCGGGATAGCATGCCGTATCGGAGGGAATGGTGCGCCCAGATAGGGTGCTATCGAAAGTAGAAATATGAAGCTACCTTCCACAATCATGGGAGAGTCAACCTGCCTTATCGGAGACCGAAAGGAAACCGGGAGTGTAGCATGGCAGGAAAGCGGTAAGTTGCCCAAAGG
>JALEIQ010000070.1 GCA_022769795.1 Clostridiales bacterium | reverse complement strand
TGCGGCCCTCATACATCATAATCAGGCGGTTGCCATGGGCGATGGCGTCGCGCATGTTATGGGTAATCATGAGCGTGGTTTCACCGGGCAAGCGCGCTGTACAATCCGTTGTATGCGGGATGATGATCGGCTTTATCTGCGGCTTTGTGGGCGCGGGCGGCGGCATGATGATGCTTTTGATTTTGACCAGCGTGCTGGGCTATGAGCTGAAAACCGCCGTGGGCACAAGCGTATTTATTATGACGTTTACGGCGTTTACAGGGGCCGTTTCCCATTTTGCGCTGGATGGCGCTCCGGACTGGACGGTGCTTGTGCTGTGCGTAGCCTTTACGTTGATTTGGGCGCGCGTTGCGGCGCGTTTTGCCAACAAGGCCTCGCCTAAGACGCTTAACCGGGCTACGGGCGTAATTTTGGTGATTTTGGGCGTTGTGATTTTGGCGGTGAACTATCTGTAAACGGTTATAAAAACTCGCTCCCAGCGCAGGCTGAGAGCGAGTTTTTGAAATGGATTAGCCCAGCAGCATACGGTCGCTGGCAAGCTCCTGGCCGCTGGCCTTTTCGAACATTTGCAGCAGATCCTCCACGGTAAGGCGCTTTTTCTCCTCGCCGGAAACGTCGATGGCGATGCGGCCCTCATACATCATAATCAGGCGGTTGCCATGGGCGATGGCGTCGCGCATGTTATGGGTAATCATGAGCGTGGTGAGCTTATCGCGGGTAACGATGCGCTCGGTGGTATCCAGCACCTTCGCGGCGGTTTTGGGGTCCAGGGCGGCGGTATGCTCGTCCAAGAGCAGCAAGCGGGGCTTTTGCAGCGTGGCCATCAGCAGGGTAAGCGCCTGCCGCTGGCCGCCGGAAAGCAGCGCAACCTTGACCGTTAGACGATCCTCCAGGCCCAGATCCAGAATTTTGAGCAACTCACGGTATTTTTCGCGCTCGGAGGCGGTGATGCCGCTTTTGAGCGTGCGGCGCTTTCCGCGGCGCATGGCAAGCGCAAGGTTTTCTTCAATCTGCATGGTAGCGGCGGTACCCATCATGGGATCCTGAAACACGCGGCCAATGAATTTTGCGCGCTTATGCTCTGGCAGGCGGGTTACATCGACGCCGTCGATGAAGATGCTGCCCTCGTCCACAAGCCAGGCGCCCGACACCGCGTTGAGCAGCGTGGATTTTCCCGCGCCGTTTCCGCCGATTACGGTTACAAAATCGCCGTCGTTCAGCGTGAGGGATACGCCGTCCAGCGCCGTTTTTTGGTTCACGGTACCGGGATTGAAGGTTTTGCGAATGTTCTTGATCTCAAGCATTCCTTTCGCCTCCCTGCTTTGCGGGCTTGTACACGCAGCCTTTCCAGTATGGCACGGCCAGGAATAGAGCCACGATGATGGCGGACAACAGCTTAAGATAGTTGGAGTTGATGCCGCTGAGGCTGACCACCGCCTGGATGACGACATAATAGATGATGGAACCGATGGAAACCGCAAGCAGCTTCAAGCCAAAATTGCGGAAAAGCTTGCCAAAGACAACCTCGCCAATGATAACGGCGGCCAAGCCGATGACGATTGCGCCGCGACCCATATTGATATCCGCGAAGCTTTGGTATTGCGCGAGTAGCGCGCCGGACAGGGCTACCAGCCCGTTGGAAAGCATCAGCCCCAGCACCTTGTTATAATTGGTATTGATGCCCTGAGCACGGGCCATGTTGGGATTGGAACCCGTGGCGCGCAGCGAGGAACCCAACTCCGTACCGAAGAACCAGTAAAGAATGCCGACGATCAACAGCGTGAACACGCCCACCACAAAAATGGGGTGCTGCCAGAAGGGGCGCGTGCCCTTGTTTACGTCCTGTAAGTAACGCAGGGAAACCAACAGGGAGTACTTATTCACGTTAAGCGACTGGTTTGCCTTCATGCCCATAATAGCCAGATTGACCGACCACAGGCCCAGCTGCGTTAGAATGCCGGACAGAATGGCCGGTATGCCGCATGCGGTATGCAAAAGGCCGGTTGTAAGGCCCGCCAGCATACCAACGGCAATGGCGGCCAGCAGCGAAAGCCAGATGTTATAGCCGTTCACAATCAGCATCACGCCTACGGCGCCGCCAGTACAGAAGGAGCCGTCAACAGTCAAATCTGCGATATCCAGCAGCTTGTAGGTGATGTAGACGCCAATGGACATGATGCCCCACACCAAGCCTTGAGAAATAGCGCCTGGCAGCGCGTTGAGAAAGCTTATCATTTGATATCCCCCAATATTCGGGCGGCGGTTTTTACGCCCGCTTGCATATGCCTATCCGGCAAAAAACGTGGGAAAAGGAAAGCCTTTTCCCACTTGCGGCTTATCGAAGAAGCGTTACTCCATTTCGACAGCCACGTAGTTTTCCGGCATGGTCAGGCCGAGCGCTTCGCAGATGACGGGGTTGTACTTGGGAGTGAAGTTTTCGGCATAGGCTATGGGCATGGTGGAGATATCGGCTTCGCCGGTGAGAATCTTGGCGGCCATCTTGCCGGTGGTCACGCCCAGATCATAGTAGCTGATAGACAGGGTGGCCACGCCGCAGCCCTTCACGATGCCTTCCTCACCCGCGATGACGGGGATGCCGGCAGGCTGGCAGATGTTATCTACGATGCCGGTGTTGGCGGCTACGGTGTTGTCGGTGGGAACGTAGATCACGTCGTTGGCGTCGGCGGCGCTCTGAACAACCGCCGCCACGTCGTTGCTGTCAGCAAAGGGGTAGAGGGTGCAGGCATAGCCGAGGGTTTCCAGGGCGGCCTTCACGGTGTCCACCTGGTACTGGCTGTTGGCCTCGGCGGAGCAGTACACCAGGCCCACGTTCTTGGCTTCGGGGAACAACTCCTTAATCATGGCAGCCTGCTGATCCAGGGGAGCAAGGTCGGACGTGCCGGACACGTTGCCGCCCACAACGCCGGTGAAGCCCTCGATATCCAGCGCAACGCCGTACTCGGTAACGGAGGTGCCCAGGATCGGGATATCAGCGGTAGCGGCGGTAGCGGCCTGAAGCGCGGGAGTGGCGTTAGCCAGGATCAGATCCATATTGCTGGCTACGAACGCATTGACAATAGTAGAGCAGGTGTTGGAATCGCCCGCGGCGTTTTGCACGTCGAAGGTGACGGCGTCGCCCAGCTCCTCGGTGAGCGCGTCCATGAAGCCCTGCGTGGCGGCGTCCAGCGCGTCATGCGTTACCAACTGGCAGATACCTACGGTATAGGTTTTGCCTTCCGCCATCGCAGAGGCGGCTCCCAGAAGGAGCATGGCGGCCAGGAGAATCGATACAAACTTTTTCATGTGCTTTTCCTCCCCATTTTATTGCGGTGTATTTTCAAACGGGCCCCGCCCGGTTGAAACGCTGGAAAAAGAAAACGCCCTTTTTCACTCGCGCTTTGCGAATGAAAGAGGGCGTATATACGCGGTACCACCTCTGCTTTGCCAAAGCAAGAAGCCCTGGCCTTGCGAGCAACCAACATTGCTCCCGGGGATAACGGCCCGTATCCGGCCCGGCCTACTGAAAAGGGTTCAGCCAGGCAACTTTGGAGCGGAATTCACCGCGTTCCTTCGCTTCCTTGCACCAACCGAAAGCTCTCTTGAGAAGGAGGTGTACGGCCACGTTGCTCCATCAGCGTCGTTTATGGGTGACATTGTATAACAGCGCGCGGGACAAGTCAAGCGGTAAAAGGAAGCCTGACCAAGCCGCAAATACGTCTGAAAGGCTTGTGGCATAAGAAATTTGACGGTTTCCTCCGCGAATGTTTTTCCTTTGTTTTTGAATAGGGGAGGCGTGCGCGCCTCTAAGGCGGGCAGGCTCTACAGCAGCCAATAGCCTTCTCTGTCGCGGTCCATGATGCATTCGGCTACCATTTCGCGGCGAAGGGTGCAAAAGTCGTCGTGATATTGCGCCAGAAGGAGATTGACCTCCCTCTCGGGATATTTGCGGCCCTTTTCAAAGCTCTCCGCCAGCTTTTCCAGCACGATACGGCGCTTTTTGCGCTGCACCGGGATGGTTTTGAGCTTTCCGTACTCAAACAGGTTGTCCAACACCTTTTCCCGGTAGAGCTGCTCGCGCTGGGCCTGCGCGTCCATGGGCGCTCCAGGCGGGCAAATCACATCCAGCAGCCGTAGCTCAAGGGCCTTCGGCTTGAGCGAATACACGGTATAATACTGCTCCTTGGCCGCCTCCACCAACCCGGCGTCTTCCAGCTTTTTCAGGTGAAAGGAGATGGTGGAGGGGCTACGCCCCAGCAGCTCGGACAGCAGCTCAACATACTTGGGGCCGTCGTTCAGGGCGCGGATTAGCTCCAGGCGGGAGGCGTCCGCCAGGCATTTGAACAGTGAAACGGTTTCCGTCTGCGTCATTGCGCGGCCTCCTTTGTTTTTTGAAACGCTTGCCAAAGGGAATTCGCCGTGGCAAGCTTGGTTTCCTCTATCAGCTGGGCTTGCGGGTCTGCATGGGCACGGGCGGCTTCCAGGCGCGCGCGCCAGGAGATCGGCAGGCTTTCAAAACGCGGACAGAACCGGTCGCAGAAGGCGGCCAGGGTGGGCTGATTTGTCTTTTTCACATAAGCCTCGTCAGCGGCAAGAAGGGTTTCAAATACGCCGATGATGTTGCGCCGCACCTTTTCGATATTGGCTTCGTCTTGGCGCTGGGCAGCCTCCAGCCGCGCGATGTGCGCACAGCAGGTATCGATTTCCTGCTTTAGAAAGGCACGGTAAGCAGTAAGCACCGTCTGCAAAGCTTCCATAATGCTTCCTCCTGAAATGAATTGAGAACGCTTGAACGATCTAATTATATTTATAAAATTAGAATTGTCAATATTGATTTTATGAATATAGAAGTGAATTAAAAATTTTATTTTTGCATATATCGTTTTGAAAAAAGACGGCGAAAAAGGCTTGACAAAGGGAGAGGCTATATAAAGAAGTAGCTTATCCCTTCGGTTTTGTAATCAGCCGGGGTAAATGCATTATAGGGGAAATTCACCGTTTTTTATCAGTACAGTTGATGCTTGTAGAAATATTTGATATCATTCCTTTTGTTCGGGCGACCAATCGATAGTTAAAGGAGAACTTGATATGAGTAAAGAACCGATTATTGAAACAGACAGGCTGATTTTACGTCCTATTACCCTTGATGATGCCAAAGCCTGTTTCAGCTGGAACAGCGATGAAAGAGTTGCGAAGTATATGTCATATTCTACGCTTACTGAT
>JALEIQ010000059.1 GCA_022769795.1 Clostridiales bacterium | reverse complement strand
CTCTTTGAGCACGCCCTCAATCTTGGCGATTCTTCTCTCGTATCCTTCAAAAGTAGCCATTTCTACTCACCTCTTATCAAATTCGCATTACTGATGACGGGGATCGATGTACTCGACAGCCTCGGCAAAACGGCCGTAGGTACCAACGTTCTTCTCGTACGCTTCCTTGGGGTCTACGCCCTTCTTAATGGCTTCCATCATCTTGCCCAGATGCACGAACTGATAGCCGATGACCTCATGATCCTTGTCCAAACCAATCTTGAGCACATAGCCTTCCGCCATTTCCAGGTAACGCACGCCCTTTTTGAGGGTGCCGTACATGGTGCCAACCTGGCTGCGCAGGCCCTTGCCAAGATCCTCAAGCCCGGCGCCGATTACCAGGCCGCCCTCGCTGAAAGCGCTCTGGGTGCGGCCGTAGACGATCTGCAGGAACAGCTCGCGCATGGCGGTGTTAATGGCGTCGCAAACGAGGTCAGTGTTCAGCGCCTCCAGGATGGTCTTGCCGGGCAGAATCTCCGCGGCCATGGCGGCGGAGTGCGTCATGCCGCTGCAACCGATGGTTTCTACCAGCGCTTCCTGGATAATGCCTTCCTTTACATTCAGCGTCAGCTTGCAGGTGCCCTGCTGGGGCGCGCACCAGCCGATGCCGTGCGTCAGGCCGCTGATATCCTTAATTTCGCGGCTCTGCACCCACTTGCCTTCTTCGGGAATCGGCGCGGGGCCATGGTTGGGCCCCTTCTTGACGCATACCATTTCCTCGACTTCTCTTGAATATTGCATTGATTGTATCCTCCTGTTCCAACATAGTGTGTGATGCGGACACATACAAATGTAGTATAGCACATTTTTCCGTATCTAAAAAGTAGTTGAATGAATATTTTGATACTTTTTTATCGAACTTTTTATCGCCTTTTCCATGCCACAATGATAAAATACAGCATTGTATGAAGCGGCTATCATGAAACGGGCGGGTTCACCACACCGGCCCGGCAGCGCAAAGGCTACTTACCGCCTTTTATCCACAGCCTGTCCTTCATCAAATCCGCCGCCCGGATAAACGGATTGTGATAGCGCTTCCGCTTTTCCGGCAAGCAAAGCCTTTTGGAGATAACGGTTCCAAGCCGTTCATAGGCCTGCGGCGTTTTGAACTGAATGGCCTTCGCCGGGCAATAAGCCACGCAGGCCATGCAGCCGTGGCAGCGATGATTCCAAACGGGGCGGTTGTCCTCCATGACAATGTTCCGCGTTGGGCACACCCTGGCGCAGGTTGCGCATCCCACGCATCTTTCGTCCGTATAAAACCCTTTGTCGTATTCGTGCTCCACTTCCATATAGGGGGTCATCAGCTTAGGATATAGCCTTCTTGTAATCGCAGACATATGCGGATACGCCCTGTTTTTTCTTTCCAAAATATCCCTGCTGATCTTTTGAATTCTTTTTTCCATGAGGGGAATCATCAGCTTTTCCGGCGGGAAGGGCGGATAGGCCGTGCATTGGCTTGCCACGCAGCGCAGGGCATATCCATACCGGAGATGCGCGCCCTTTTCGGCCAACAGGCTCTCCATGGTTTCAAAGCATCTTCCGTGTATCGCAATATAGGTGGCAATCATAAAAATATAGGCGTTCGGATTGATATGGAGCTTCTTTACAAAGTTCTTCATCGCGCCAGGCATGTCCCATTCATAAACAGGGCATATAAAGCCAATCACAGCGGCATTCCCGGCGGATACGCCTTCCGGAGCGCAGCGAACGGAAACAACCTCCGCCCCGCCAATTTCTTCCGCGATTTTCATTGCGGTTCGCAAGCTGTTCCCGGTGCCGCTAAAGCAATAAAGGATCTGCTTCTGTCCGCCCGCAGATTTGCTATCCGAAAATTGCTCTCTGTTTTCCAACTGGAATCCTCCCTATATCTTCCGCTTGCTATGGCTACTGGCTGGCAAGCTGACAGTTATCTATCTCACTTATTCTCTTTTCAAACCGGAACATACCATCCGGGAACTGCTCGTCCGTCTGCTTCTCCGCCTCCTGATCATTCGAATCTGGATGGTGTTTATTGAAGAACTCCACGATATGGAACCCGCAGCGATTCACATAGAAGTGGATATTCCTCTTCTCAAAATACGGAGTGACCGTTTCCCATATAGTTACTTCCGGATGCAGCCTCTCGACAGCGCACCACGCGGCATATCCTATACCCTTGCTGTGTGCCTTAGGAGATACGAACAGCAAATCAAGATCACCGCGTTCCTTGGTCACCTTAATAACCACGCCTCCAACCGTCTGGCCATCCTGCATGATCCGGTAGGCTTCACCGCCATCAATGGACTGTTCAATGGTTTTGCGAGAGATGATCTCACCATCTTCTTCAAAATGGTCGTTTCTCAGTCCAAACTCTTCCAACGCGCCATAATTAAAAGCTTCCTGATTATCCAAAATAAACTGTTCCCGATCATCATTAGTCAGGGGAACAAGCGTCACTTCTACCATATGCTCACCTCATAAAATCTACGTTTTCCCAGCTTGATTATAGCATAGGCTTTCGCCAAGTACAACGAATCGCCCACATCGAAAAAAGCCCGCTTTTCAAAAATTCCACGCATAAAAAACTTCCCGCCAGCGCCGCATTCGTGACACTGGCGGGAAGTGGCAAATTATTTACAGTGGCCTGGTTACGGTGCGCTGTCCATTTTGCCGCTCCACCTGGTAAAAGCCAATCAGGTTTGAAGGATGAAGCTGGTTATATACCTCCATCACGCGCGCCGCATCCGGCAGCTCAAAGCGGATGCTCAGCCCGCAGCCCACCGATACGTCGCGCGGCGTGGTGATTACCGACACGCGCACCCCGCTGCGGCGCAGCGCGCCCTCAAACTTGAGCACCTGCTGGCGCGAGCGGAATGAGGCGATTCCGAAAACTTCCTGCTGCATACGTTCTATCCCCCTTCCTTCCTCATACAGTATACGTGAGCCCGCTTGCGGGTGTGAGGCTGCAAAGGGGGATTTTTGCCATGATCTATCTGGATAACGCCGCCACCTCTTTTCCCAAACCGCCCATTGTGGTGCGCGCCATGGCCGGCACCCTGCAAAAGCTGGGAGGCAACCCCGGCCGCTCAGGGCACGCGCTTTCCCTGTGCAGCGGACGCATCGTTCAAAACTGCCGCGAGCTGCTGGCGCAGGCCTTCGGCGCACCCGCGCCCGAAAACGTGATTTTCTTTGCCAACTGCACCGAGGCGCTCAATACCGCCATCACCGGCACCCTTTGCGAGGGGGACGAGGTCATCTGCTCCCACGCGGAACATAACGCCGTGATGCGCGTGCTCAAAGGGCTGGAGGAGGCGGGCTCCATCCGCGTGCGCACGTTGGCCCCCAACAGCCTGGGCGTTATTACCCCGCAGGCGCTCAAGGCTGCCGTTACACCCAAAACCGCCTTGTGCGTGCTATGCCACGCCAGCAACGTTACCGGCGTAATCCAGCCCGTGCGCCAGCTTTCCGACGCGCTCAAGCCCTACGGGGTTCCCCTTCTGGTAGACGCCGCGCAGACGGCAGGCATTCTGGATGTGTCGCTGCAAAGCCTTGGCGCGGACATGATCGCCATGCCCGGACACAAGGGGCTGCTAGGGCCGCATGGTACGGGCGTGCTTGTGCTGGGGCGCGGCATGCTGCCCAAGCCGCTGGTTGTGGGCGGCACCGGCTCCCAGAGCGAAAGCATGCTACAGCCCATGCAGCTGCCGGACCGTTATGAAAGCGGCACAGTCAACCTGCCCGGTATTGCCGGGCTGATGGTGGGCGCGCGCTTCGCCCTGGCCCACCGCGCGGAAATTGAACAGTATGAGGCCGAGCTTGCCCAGCGGCTGCGCATGCGCCTGGGCAGCATACGGGGCATACGGGTGCTGGGCCATCCCAGCGCGCCCAAGGTGGGCGTGGTCAGCTTTGTACCCAATGCCATGGATACGGGCGAGCTTTGCGACGCGCTTTCTCAAAACGGGTTCGCCTTGCGCGCGGGGCTGCATTGCGCGCCATCCGTGCACCAATGGCTTGGCACGCTGCACACAGGTGCCTGCCGCGCAAGCGTAGGCATCTACAATACCGAAAACGACGTGGATTCGCTCTGCGAAGCGGTCGCCCGGCTCGTTCTCTGAGCCCGATTCTTTTTCCTTGACACGCTTGTAAAATTCCGCTTCCTAAAGCGCCTCAAAATCTTTTCTTTTGTATTTTCCTTTCGTTAATGCTATAATAATTGTGTATAACTGTTACTGGCATTGATGAGAGGAGCGGCAGCTGTGTATATCGAAAAGCGGTACATCAAAAAAATAGCCAAGGTTTTTGAAACTCTGAGCGTTCCCATTCGATTGCTGGATGCGCAGGGCGTATGCCTTGTGCCCGAAGATGGCCCAGCCGCCACGCTGCCTTCCGCCGTATTAGCGCAGGGCATCAATCACCATATCAGCGGGCAGTATCTCCGCATGCTGGATATGCATCCCGCGCTCTATCTGGTCGCGCCGGACGACGCCGCGGGCGTGGAGGATGTGCTCAGCGTAACCGACGCTATGCTTATGAGCCTTTTCAAAAGTAGCCTGTCCATTGCCAGCCATACGGATGTGTACCGTCGGGCCCTCAAGCAGGAGCTTAGCGGCTCGGATTTAATCAGCCGCGCCAGCGAGCACCAGATTCCCCTGGAGATGGAGCGCTGCGTGGTGCTGTTCCAGATGGAGCAGACCGAGAAGGCCAGCGCGTTCAGCATTCTTGGCGAGCTGATTCCCTTGAGCGATACCGATGTGCTGGTGGAAATGAACCGCCACCTGGTAGCGCTCATCAAGGACATGGAAGGCATCGACGGAACGGACGAGCTGTACCAGTTTGCCCTGGCCGTTCAGGAAACCCTGATGGAGGAAGCCGTGCAGACCGCCGTGGTTGGCATCGGCGAGGAAAAGCATACTTTGGCCCAGCTGGGCGAAAGCTATACCGAGGCGCGCCGCGCCATGGAAGTGGGCCATATTTTTGACCCCGACGCATCCATCCACGTATTCCGCAGGCTCATGCTGGAGCGCTTCCTCATGAATGTGCCGCGCGAGGAAAGCATGCATTACCACGCGCTGCTGTTTAACCGCAAAACCGCTAAGCTCTTTAATGAGGAAATGCTGCAAACCATCGAAATGTTCTTCCGCAAGGATTTGAACCTGTCCGATACGGCGCGCCAGCTCTTTATCCACCGCAACACGCTGGTGTACCGGCTGGATAAGGTGCAGAGGCAAACCGGGCTGGATTTGCGCCACTTTGACGACGCCGTCACCTTCAAAATCCTCTATGAGCTTAAAAAATGCGGCTTGGAAAAGCCAAAGCAGATTTATTGATTTTTTCGGAAGCGGGGCGACCACATGAATTCCTTTATGAACAAGCATATCCGGCTGCTATGCCTGCTGCTGATGGTATCCCTAGTCTTAACGGGCTGCGCGCTGCTGCCCACCTCCATCAGCGATACGCTGACCGGCCAATCCTCCGGCGGCGTGGTCACCATCAGCCAGGAGGAATACGACCGTCTGAAACGGTATGAGGAGCTTGAGGAAATCCGCCAAACCGTTAGCCACTACTACTATCAGGAGCCGGATGAGCAGGCCATGCTCGACGGCGCTAACATGGGCATGCTTTATGGCCTGGGCGATCCTTATACCTATTACTACACGCCCGAGCAGTACGCCGCCCTATGGGCGGATGACGAGGGCGAATACGCCGGTATCGGCATCCAGATCATGGCGGATTACAGCACCGGGCTTTGCACCATCAGCCGCGTGTTCCTGGACAGCCCCGCCCTGGAGGCGGGCCTTCGCAAGGGCGATATTCTCACCCGCGTGGAGGAGCTGGATGTTTCGGCCGCCAACCTGCAGGACGCGGTAAACATCATGCGCGGCGAAGTGGGCAAAACCGTAAACGTGCAGGTTATGCGCGACGATCAGGTTCTGGATTTTGTGGTAGGCCGCGCCGTGGTTCATGTAAACTGGGTCAATAGCTGCATGCTGGAAAACGATATCGGCTATATCTCCCTGTACGAGTTCAGCGGCGATTGCAGCTCCGCCTTCGCGGTGCAGCTGGACAATCTAATCGCCCAGGGCGCAAGGGCGCTGATTATTGACCTGCGCGATAATCCCGGAGGTTGGGTGGACGACGCGCAGCGCGTGGCGGATTTGTTCATGGGCGAGGGCAACCTGGCGTCGCTCGTATACCGCGACGGCACCACGGAATACTACACCACCACAACCGACGGCAAGGAAAACGGCCTGCCTCTGGTGGTGCTGGTAAACAAGTTTTCCGCCTCCGCCAGCGAGATTCTCTCCGGCGCGTTTCAGGATCGCGGGCGCGCCACCATCGTTGGCACGCAAACCTATGGCAAGGGAGTGGTGCAGTACGTGCTGCCAATAGGCTCCCGAGGCGCGGGCATGCAGCTTACCGTTGCGCAGTACTACACCCCCAATGGCAACGAGGTGCATAAAATCGGCATCAAGCCAGATATCGTTGCCGAAATACCCGAGGACGACACCACCATGTACGACATCGGCGATTTGGACGACGCGCAGCTCAAAAAGGCTTACGACGTGGCGTTGGAGAAGCTGGAAAAGTAAAAACCCCAGGGGTGGGGCAATCGCTCCCGCCCCTTTTTCATGCTTGGAGGGATACGAATGAAGATTACCGCGCTTGTGGAAAACCGCTCCGAATGCGGCCTCAAGCCCGTGCACGGCCTTTCTCTCTACATTGAAACCAAACAGCACGCGCTTTTGTTTGACCTGGGCCCGGATGATACCCTGTTTCAAAATGCGAAAGCGCTGAAAATTGATCTTACCAAGGTGGATACGGTCATCCTGTCCCATGGCCATAACGATCATGGCGGCGCGCTCAGGCGTTTTCTGGACGTGAACCACACGGCCAGGGTTTACGTGCAGCGCGCAGCCTTTGAGCCGCATTTCAGCAAGCTGCTGTGGATGAAATTTCCCATCGGGCTGGACGCGGCCCTGGCCTCGCATCCTCAAATCGTATGCCTTGACGGCGATTTTTCCATTGACGGCGAGCTTTCCCTGTTTACCGTACCCAAAGCGGACAAATGCCGCTCCAGCGCCAACGACAGGCTCTTTTGCTCTGACGGCCCGGACACGTTTTCCCATGAGCAGAACCTGATCATCCGGGAAAACGCCACGGCGCTTATCATGGGCTGCGGGCATACCGGCGTGGTCA
Organism: Clostridiales bacterium; assembly: GCA_022769795.1. GTDB lineage: Bacteria > Bacillota > Clostridia > Christensenellales > Aristaeellaceae > Limiplasma. Next base: position 8,108 of record JALEIQ010000059.1, on the reverse strand, counting down.
ACATTCTAAACGCCGCGTCCCGCATACCGCAGGTCTGCGTGGGCGGCTTTCATCTGTTCAATCCGTTTACAAAGCGCACGGTTTCCCCCTCGCTGCTGGACGAAATCGCTCAAGAGCTGCGCCGCTACCCTGACACGGCGTTTTACACCTGCCATTGCACGGGCATGAAGGCGTATGAAACCTTGTCGCAAAAGCTGCCCGGCCTGCGCTATCTCGCCTGCGGCGATACGTTTGCGGTATAGGGAAAACATTTTCTGTTTTCAAACGCGCAAGAATCGTGTATACTATATACAGTACCTCCCGGCGAACCCAAGCGGCTTACGCGCGGCAGAGGCGGTTGGTACAGAACGCTCCCGGTTGCGGATGCGGGGCCTATGCCCTTCATCCAAGATGAGGAAGGAGGCTTCGCTATGCGAATTCATATTCTCTGTTCGCCGTAGGTTTGCAGCTTTGTTTGTAAATCCGCGGCTTTTTATGTGCACAGGGAGGGCTTATGGAAGAAGAACGCTTAGGCTTTGTGGGAATTGTCATAGAGGATCGCTCCTCGGCGCGCGCCGTAAACGAGATTCTTTCCTGCTTTGGGCACATCATCCGCGGACGTATGGGCGTACCCGATTCCCAAAGCGGCGAGGCCGTCATCGGCCTCATTGTGCGGGGCGGTAACAGCCAGCTTGGCGCGCTTACCGGACGGCTTGGCAATCTGCCGGGCGTTCAGGTAAAAAGCGCGCTTACCACATCAAAAAAAGAACGTTAGGAAGGTGTAAAGCTATGAAACGGATTCTGTCTGGACTTTTGACATTAGCAATGCTCGCGACGCTGCTGCTTGGCGGCGCCATGGCCGAGCCCGCGGCGAACGTCGCCGCGCTGAAGGGCCCCACCGCCATGGGCATGGTAAAGCTCATGAGCGAGCATGAGGACAGCTACAATTTCACCATTGCCGCCGCCATCGACGAAATCACCCCCAAGCTGGTGAAGGGTGAATTTGACATTGCCGCCGTTCCGGCCAACCTGGCATCCGTGCTCTACAACAACACCCAGGGCAAGGTGAAGGTGCTGGCGGTCAATACGCTGGGCGTGCTCTACATCGTGGAAAATGGCGATACCGTCAAGAGCGTGGAGGATCTGCGCGGCCGCACCATCTTTGCCAGCGGCAAGGGCGCAACCCCCGAATACGCGCTTAACTATCTGCTCTCTGCCAACGGCATCGATCCTGAGAAGGACGTGACCATGGAATACAAATCCGAGCACAGCGAATGCCTGGCCTCGCTGCTGGCTACGGAAGGCTCCGTGGCCATGCTGCCCCAGCCGTTCGTAACCACCGCGCAGCTCAAACAGCCCCAGGTGAAGATCGTTCTGGATATGAACGAGGAATGGGCCAAGCTGCAGGAAGGCAGCGATACCCCCAGCGCCCTCATCACCGGCGTACTGGTGGGACGCAGCGAATTTATCGAAAAGAGCCCGCAGATCGTAAGCGATTTTCTGGACGCCTACGCCCAGTCCGTGGCCTTTGCGAATGAAAACGTAGAGGAAACCGCTGCGCTTATCGGCCAGTACGATATCGTTCCCGAGGCCGTTGCCAAGGCGGCGCTGCCCTATTGTAGCATCACCTATATCGACGGCGAGGAAATGCAAAACCGCCTGTCCGGCTATTTGAAGGTTCTCTTTGACCAGAATCCCGCCTCTGTGGGCGGCGCTATGCCCGATGACGCCTTCTACTACAAACGCTAACAAAAAGGCCCGTCTGCCCATTTGGGCCGTGCTGTTTTGGCTGCTGGTATGGCAGCTTGCCGCCTGGTGGGTGGCCGAGCCCATTCTGCTGGTTTCCCCTATCGCCGCCCTTGCCCGGCTGTTTGAGCTTGCCGGGCAGGCGGCCTTTTGGCGCGCCGCGGGCTTTTCGGTAGGACGAATTCTGTTGGGCTTTGCGTTAAGCGCCGTATCCGCCATCGTACTGGCCGCCCTCAGCTACCGTTTCCGGCGCGTGCGGGAGCTTTGCATGCCGCTGATCGCGGCGGTTAAAGCCATTCCCGTGGCCTCCTTTGTCATTTTGGCCCTGCTATGGGTATCCAGCCGCAATTTGAGTGTGCTCATCAGCCTGCTGATTGGCCTGCCCGTGGTTTATACCAACGTGCTCACCGGCCTTGACAGCACCGACCCCGGCCTCATTGAGATGGCGCGGGTTTTTCGCGTGCCGTTTGCGCGTCAGCTACGCTTTATTTATCTGTATCAGGTGCTTCCGTTTTTGCGCTCTGGCCTGGCCGTAGCCATGGGCCTTTGCTGGAAAAGCGGCATAGCCGCCGAGGTCATCGGCATTCCGGGCGGTTCCATTGGTGAAAAGCTGTATAAGGCCAAGATCTACCTGGAAACGCCGGATTTGTTTTGCTGGACGCTGGTTGTGGTGCTTTTGAGCATTCTATGTGAAAAGCTGCTTGCGCTTTGTATGAACGGGGTTATGAGGGGGGCGGAGCGATGCTGGAAGCGGTAAAGCTGTGCAAGGCTTTTGACGGCAGACCCGTCATCCAAGATTTTTCCATACGGCTGAAGCCCGGTAGCCGCGTATGCCTTACGGGCCCGTCCGGCAGCGGCAAAACCACCCTGCTTCGCCTGCTGATGGGCCTGGAAAAGCCCGATAGCGGCACGCTCTCCATGCCGCGCGGCACACGTTTCAGCGCTGTGTTTCAAGAGAACCGGCTGCTGGAGCAGCTCACAGCCGAGGCCAACGTGTCGCTCGTGAGCGCCGCCCCGCGGCAGGAGATCGCGGCGCTGCTGAACGCGCTTGGATTGGATGCAAAGAGCCTGGCGCAGCCCGTAAGCACGTTTAGCGGCGGCATGAAGCGCCGCGCCGCCCTTTGCCGCGCGCTGCTGGCCCCGTATGATATCCTTTGCCTGGACGAGCCCTATAAGGGCCTGGATGAAGCCCTGCGCGCGCAGGTCATGCGGATCGTGGATGAGCATACGCGCGGAAAAACCGTTGTGCTGGTCACACATGATTTGCGCGAGGCCGAGGGATACGAGCTCATCCAGCTACCTCCCCTTCCTCCTGTCTGATCGCAAATCAAAGGCCATAGACGCTGTTCCAGGCTTCTGTGCGTCTGCATCGCTCTACGAAAACCCCGGCGGCCATATAGCGGCTGCCGGGGTTCGCTTTTTCGATTGTCCTTTTTTAGTTTGCCCTTCTCAGCGTAGCCGACCATCCCAGGTCAATGGCCTTTTGGTGAGAGGTGGCATAGGTGCCGATCTTCTCTACCTGCTCCTGCGTGCGCGGGAAATGGATGCACAGATGGCCCGCAAAGTTGTTCGTGCGAATATGGTACGTATCATGCGGCGTGTTATGCGTGGAAGCCATGTATACGCTTCCGTCGCTGAACACCACCCAAACCGCCTTAGGCGTCCAGGTCGTTTTGCCGCCGAAGGCGCGGTTCATGTTGGCCGTATCCTCCGCGGTAAGCGGCTCGGAATCCGCGTGCGCGCCAAGGCTGAACATATTCACCTGCCAGCTAATGCCGCTGGTAAAGTCATATACGGTCGCGTTGGGATACTGGCGGCACTTGGCCTTGACCTCGGTATACCAGTTCGCGTAGCGAACCTGCGCCGCGTTGATGCCGCCGCTGCTCACGCTGGGGGCCGTGGCCACAGGAGGCTTTGTTTCCGCCGTGCTGCCATTTACCGTTACAACGGAGGAGGAATTGAGCTTTGCGAGCGTCTTGACCCCCGCGATGCCATCCGCCGCCAGGCCGTTGGCCTTCTGGAAGGCAATCAGCGCAAGGCTGGTCTGCACGCCAAACTTGCCGTCGGCCTTGCCGGACAGGTAGCCAAGCGTAATCAAACGGTTCTGCATATCGCGCACAGCGTCGCTTACAGCGCCCACGCGCAGGGTTTCGGTGCTGTTTTCTTTGTTCGCCGCCACGGCAGCGCTGCCGTTCAGGGCCGCGAGCGTCTGCTCGCCCGCAATGCCGTCCGCCTTGAGGTTATTGGCCTTTTGGAAGGCAATCACCGCCGACTTGGTATCGCGGCCAAACTTGCCGTCCGCGCTGCCCCCCAAGTAGCCCAGAGTAATCAACCGGCTTTGCAGCACGACTACCTCCGTGCCCTCGCTGCCGTAGCGCAGCGTGGATGTGACGGCGGCCGCGTTTGCATTGGCGTTGCTGGCCACAGCCGTATTGCTGTACAGCGTGGATTGCGTTTCATACCCCGCCTTGCCGTCCACCTTGAGGCCGTTCGCCTTCTGGAACGCCCTCACAGCCTCGATGTCGTCCGTCAAATACACGCCGTCCAGGCGGGAATTGTAATATCCAAGCTCCTGCAGGCGCGTTTGCAGCCGCAGTACAACCTCGCCCATGCTGCCGGAGCGGATAATAATCACATTCTCCTGCGTAATAGGCGCTACGGTGGGTTGCAGGGTGTTGACCGGAATGGCCGTAGGAACGGCGTAAATCGCGTTCACGCCGTACAGCACTGTCCGGCTGATGGGGCCCAGCACGCCGTCCTCCTCCAGCTTGCTTTTCTTTTGGAAGGCCTTCAACGCCTTGGTGGTCGCGTCGTTAAAGGTGCCGGTCACATTGCCGGTGTAATATCCCAAATCCTTCAGGCGCTGCTGAAGCGATTTTACCTCGTCGCCCTTATCGCCGCTACGCAGCGTTTTTGTGGGAGGAGCCAGCGTAGGCGCTGGCGTGGGCGTAACCACCACGGAAGCCCCCATGGCCGTTGCCCCATACAGGATTGCCTGATCCGTCGCGTCCATCTCTCCATCTGCGTTCAGGCCATGCTTGCCCTCAAACATCTTGACGGCTGCAACGGTATCCTCATCGCAGACGCCGTTCAGCTCGCCGGTGTAGTAGCCCAGCTCCTTGAGGCGCGTTTGCATCTTGGTAACCGTTTCGCCCGTCGCGCCGCTGCGAATGAGCGCGCCAGCCACAGGCGGCACGGTTTTAACATACTGGCGGTAGCCGCGCGTATCCTTGGGCGTATCCTCGTACAGCTTTAGCTGCAACTCCCGGCTGGCGATGCCGTTTTGCGCAAAGCCGTTGCGCTTTTGGAAGGTTTTCAGCGCCGCTTCTGTCTTTGCGCCAAATTTTCCGTCCACTTCCTCCTTCTCCAGGTAGCCAAGCTCCGCCAGGGCGGATTGCAGCGCGGTAACGGCGCTGCCCTTATCGCCGTTTTTCAGCTCCGTATACTTCTCCGAACCCGGCTTGGGAGTGGGGGTAGGCACCGGCGTGGGCGCGGGGATGTTTGCCAGGTTCACATGGGTATCCACCACATAGCCGGTTTTGCCGTTGTATTTCACCTTTGCGAAGCCGTTGTCCGTGCGGTCATACACGGTAAGCAGGCTACCCGCGGGAATGGTCAGAATAACCTCCCCTTCCGCCTGGGCCTTCTTGCGCAGCTTTACCCGGTCAATGGTTGTGGTATCATAGGGATACTCCGTAATCGCCGGGGGTGCCTGCATGCTCAGGGCAGGGTTGGGCGTGGGGTCGGGCGAGGGATCGGTGCCGTCGATGAACTTCTTCATGGCATAGCCGGTTTTTCCCTCAAATTTGACGCGGTAAAAGCTGCCGGTCACCCCCAAAATGGTTACGGTGTCCCCTGCCTTGATCTTTTTTAAAACCACAGAGGTTGTATTGGCACGGCTGCGCATGTTTACATCATCCATGCTGGTGGTGTCATACGGATAGGATGCCGCCAGCGCCGGCATGGCAAGGGATAAAAACAGCGTTATCGCGACCAAAGCGGCCATCAGGCGCGCCAAACGTTTTTCATGCTTCATCTGCATGCCCTCCACAGGTTCAAATAGCTTTGCAGCCTTTCTTTCCAGCGTTTATTGTACGGTAGTTTATGAACTGTGTCAAGCATTTTCTTCACATTTATGTAATACTTTTATCTTTTTTTCGTCTTTTCCTGGTTTGGAAATTCCCCATTTTCTGTGTGACTGTATGAAAACAGCGGCGAATCATGCGCTGTTCGCATCATTCGCCGCTGTTGCAATGCGGTTATTCCCTTCCCAGCAGCAGCTCTGCCGAAGCGTCGTCCAGGAAAAGCTGCCAGTCGGCATGCGTTTTCAGGATGGTGGCGGGCACGTCCGGTCCTACGGGCTTGGTAATCGTGTTCCTTACAGCCTCGGCCTTCACAGCGTGCGGCACCGCACTCACAATGTGGCGGCAGGCCATAATCTGCTTAACCGTCATGGTAATGGCCTGCTTGGGCACGTCGTCCACCGTGGCAAACCAGCCCTCTCCCACCTGCTGGCGCTTGCAGCGATCGTCTAGATTCACAACCTTATACGCCACCTCGGTGTCAAAATCCGCAGGCGGGTCGTTGAAGGCAATATGACCGTTTTCACCGATGCCAATCACGCCAACATCCACGGGGGCCGCGCGCAGCTCCTTGGTAAGCGCCGCGATATTGGCCTCCACATCGCCCTCTCCATTTACAAAATAGGCGTTTTTCAGAGGCACCTTGCTTACAAAGCGCTCCTTCAAATACTTGCGGAAGGAAGCGATATGGCTCTCAGGCAGGGCCACGTACTCGTCCAGATGGAACATTTCAACCTGCTCCCACGGCACATCCATTTTAACGAGCGCCTCCAGCGTTTCAAACTGAGAAGCGCCGGTAGACAGAATCATACGTGCGCTCCCCTGCTCCCACACGGCCTCCCTCAGCAGCTTGGCAATCGACTCGGCAGCATGGGCGCCCAGTTCCATCGGTGTTACGGAAATATTGATATTCATACAAATCATCCTTCCATCCATTTTTAAGCCGCCGCCGTACCCAGCACATACACATTGGCGACGGTTATATCATCGTTAAGAAGTACCAAATCCGCGTCCAGCCCCTCGCGCAGCGCGCCCTTGCGCGCTTCCCAGCCCATAACTCTGGCCGGGTTCAGCGTCATCATGCGCACGGCTTCCCACAGGGGCAGCCCAGCCTTCTGCACCATCACACGCACCAGCCTGTCGTCCGTTGCAACGCTTCCGGCAAAGCAGGTGCGATCCGGCATTTTTGCAATGCCATCCTCAATAATCACCTGCTGCCCGTCCTTCAGGGAACCCAGTATGGACGGGCCGTCCGGCATGCCCGCGCCGCGCATGCTGTCGGTGCAAAGGCATATCTTTTCATGATCCTTACATTTCAGAATCATCTTGAGCAACGGCGGCGGCAGATGCATTCCGTCCGCGATCAGCTCCACGCTCAGGCCGTCTATCAGGTAGCCGCTCTCCACTACGCCCAGCAACCGGAATCCGCCCTTGCGCACAATGGTGGACATGCCGGAGTAGAAATGCGTCAAATGCCGCACGCCGTGATCATACGCCGCGCTCATTTCGTCGTACGTAGCGGCGGTGTGCCCGGCTGAAAGCATAATGCCAAGCGCCACGAGCCTGTCCGCCATTTCCAGCGCGCCCGGCAGCTCCGGCGCAAGCGACCAGCGCGCTATACAGCCCTGCGCGTGCTCCAGAATGCGCATGTAGTGCTCCGGCTGCGGCACGCGCAGGTAACGGCTGTCCTGAGCTCCTTTTTCCGCCTGGCAGAAATATGGCCCTTCCAGATGCAGGCCCATCAGGTGCGGCATGCGTTCCGTTACCCGCTTTGCCTCCCGGAAGCAATCAATGGTTTTGAACAAATCCTCGTCGCTGCTGGTAAGCGTGGTGGGCAGCAGGCTTGTAACGCCATGCTTTAGATGCGTCCTGGCAGCCTCCACAATCGCTTCCGCCGTGCCGTCCATAAAATCATGCCCACCCGCTCCATGCGTGTGGATATCAATGAACCCCGGCGCAAGATAGCGCCCGTCGCAATCAATCCGCTTGTCCTGCGGGCCCCACGGCGCACCGCCTTCGCCAAGCGCGGCAATTTTTCCTTGTTCCACGCCAAGCCAGCCGCGCTCGCAAACCCTGTCGGGCAAAACAAGCCTGGCATTTTCAAAAATCTTCATACCCGTTTCCTCCGTGTCAGACGAAGGGCCGTGTGGACGCCACACGGCCCACAGGCCGTCGAAAAAGCTCGCTGCGCGATCTTTTCCGACGAAACAGGGTTCACCTGCGCCTGCGGCGCGGCCGGTGAACCCTGCAAGGAAACCTTGCTACGCAAGGCTTCCGAACCCACCGCACATGTCGCTGGGT
>JALEIQ010000328.1 GCA_022769795.1 Clostridiales bacterium | reverse complement strand
GCTACTATCACTGGATTGAGGATTGTGGAGAAAGCGAAGTTGCAATGATTAACCATCTGTTCCCTGATGCGGTGCTTTGCATGGAAACGGCACTGTTTTATTATGGGTACAGTGATAGAAATCCTGCGGAATGGAGTTTTGCAATTGATAGAAATGTTTCTAAGCAGAGGACGAAAATTGATTATCCGTTTATAAAGGCATACCGTGTCGAATCGGATTTGGTTACACTGGGCGAAACTGAGGGAGAAATTGATTTTCATAAAGTCCGCATATATGACCGTGACCGCACTATCTGTGATGTACTGCGGAATATGAATAAGATGGATAAAGAAATTTTTAATAAAGCAATACAGGGTTATGTGAAAGATTCGAAGAAAAATATTCCCAATCTTATGGAATATGCAAAAGTGTTGCGTGTGCAAAAGCGTGTAAGAGAATTGATTGGAGTGTGGTTGTAATGGCTGATATTGCAGCATCTGTTTTGGCAAAGCTCAGAAATAAGGCAAAAACTGCTGGCATCAGCTATCAGCAGTGCTTACAGCTTTTTATGCAGGAGGAATTTTTGCGGAAGCTTTCAAAATCAGGCTATGAGGATAATCTCATTCTTAAGGGTGGGTTGTTTATCTATACGCTCACCAATTTTGAGAGCCGAGCCACGATTGATGTGGATTTCCTGCTTCGTAATTCTTCTAATTCTTTGGAAGAAGTGAAAGCGCTTATTATAAAAATTCTTGCTACACCAACAGGCAATGATTATATTGAAATGACTGCCAAAGGCTTTGAGGAAATCTCACCACAAAGAAAATATCATGGCATCAGTACTCAAATTATTGGGCAGGTAAAAAATGTTCGTGTTCCCTTCAATGTAGACATTGGTGTAGGCGATGTTATTGTTCCCCGTGCTGAGGAACGGACAATCCAAACACAACTTCCTGACTTTGAAAAACCGGTTATTATGACCTATTCTCTTGAAAGCACGATTGCTGAAAAGTTTGACGCTATCCTGCAACGCTTTGAACTAACAGGCAGGATGAAGGATTTCTACGATATTTACTATTTGGCGAGAACTTTTGACTTTGACGGGGCAAAATTGCAGGCGGCAATTGCCAGAACATTGGAACGGCGTGGAACACCGTATGATAAGGATAGCTTTAAGCGTGTTGTCGCTCTTGCCGAAGATGTAGGTATACAGAAGCGTTGGAAATATTTCTTGAAGAATATTAAAGATGAGTCGCTCGAGTTCTCGGCGGTAATCGCAGAAATCCAGACTTATTAAAAGCTTTACTCGTGGTGCTGAAAACTTGGAAGAAGAGACTGAAAGTTGTTTAGCACTTATTGATAAGTTTGATGGTCGAAACCTGAGGGATGGATATGATTGGAATAATGACATTTATGAAGAAGTAAGAGAATTTTTACTTACAAACACAAACAATAAGCATGCTTATCAACTAATTTTAGACACTCATGCATCCGTAGCCTTTGCAGCAGGTAGAACTCTAGATAGTAAATCTGGTATCAATGTCTTTCCAATACAAAAGTCATCAACAACTGGCACAGTATTATGGGATGTAAAACTATCATATAAAAGGAACTAT
>JALEIQ010000036.1 GCA_022769795.1 Clostridiales bacterium | reverse complement strand
GTGATATGCCTCGCGCTGTTTGGGCAGAGCGGCTTTATCATTCCCGCGATGGGCGTGATCCTGGCCGCGCTGCTTCTGGGGAGGAAAAAGCTATGCAGGTGATGACTCCGCTTCAAACCCTGGCCATGATCCTGGCCGTTGCGGCGGGCACGGCGCTCACGCGCTTTTTGCCCTTCTGGCTGTTCCCGGAAAACCGCCGCGTGCCCGATACGGTTCTGTTTTTGGGCCGGGCCCTGCCGCCCGCCATGATGGGCCTTTTGCTGGTGTACTGCCTCAAGGGGGCGGATGTGCTGGGCCCAACCCACGCCCTGCCCGAGGCCGCCGCGCTGCTTGTGATCTACCTTACGCACCGCTGGAAGCACAACGCGCTGTTAAGCATCGCGGGCGGCACGCTGGTATATGTGGTTTTGCTGCGGCTGATGGTTTAAAAAAACGCGCGCAAAAAGCGGCTTTCGCAATGGAAAGCCGCTTTTTGCGCGCGTTGGGCCGTCAGTCCAGGAACATCATCACAATGGACAGCACAATGAACACGCCGGCGCAAATCTTGGTGAGCAACGCAAGCTTGGCGTCCATGCCCTTGGCCTTGTTCTTGCCAAAGAAGGTTTCGGCGGCGCCGCTAACAGCGCCCAGGCCGGTGCGCTCGCTGCTTTGCAAAAGCACGGTTACGATCATCACCAGGGCGGATATCAAAAGCAGGATGCCAATAATCCAGTCAAGCACGGTCATCAGGGATTCCCTCCTCGGTAAATATACAACTAGTATATTAACATTGTAGCGCCTAAAAAGCAAGAGGGGACAAGGAAAATGTTTGCGGATGGAAAATCCGCGCCTTATTTAGGCGCGCTTCTTCTATAAATATTTCAAAAAGGAATGAAATTTTAATATTTTTGTAAAAATATATTGCAAAATTATGAAGTTTCTCTTATAATAGTGTCGCAATTAACGCATATACCCTCATATACATACAAAAGGCCCGAGGTGCAAGACTATGAGAAAGTCGATTTTATGGTGTTTGGCGGTGCTGTGCATGCTGCTGACCCCCGCGCGGGAAGGCTTTGCCGCTTCCCAGGCGAACTGTCCCGGAGGCGCGGGCTGCGCCCATGTCGCGCAAACCGGCAACGTGCATTACGACACGCTGTCCGAAGCGTTCCAGGCCTCGGCCGATCATGACGAGATTATCCTTCTGAAGAACACGTCCGTGGATACGCCCATTGAGGTGCGCGTCAGCGTTACCCTGACCCTGAATGGCAAAACGCTTGAAAACAGGGTGACAAACGAGCGCCTCTTTCATGTATACGCTCCCAGCTTTACGGTGGACGGCCGCAACGCGGGCAGCGCCATGGTAATCCCGGCGGACAACACAGGCTCTTACGGCTTTGTCAAGGTTTGCGCGCCCTCCACCGTTACGCTGGACGGCGGCACGTATACCGGCAATACGGACGACGGCGCGTTTGTAAAAATTTTTGAAAGAACCGGTATCAGCGCCTCTGGAAGCACAGTTACCCTTAACAACCTTCAGGCCACAACCAACAACGATTTTTTAACACGGATACGCTGTACACGCCTGAGAGCACTCCCACGCTTCGCGTAGAGGGCGGCGTTTACAATACCCAGAACAGGGCCTTCGGCATGGATACGATAGCGCTCAGCCCCGTATCCTTCCATGGCGTGACCGTTACGGCGCAATCGGGCCCGGTGATTGAGGCTACTGGCAGCGCCACCACCTTTGAAAATTGCGATTTTCAGGTTACCACCACCACGTCCAACACTCACTTTGCCGCCACAGCCGTTGCGGTAAGCTGGGACGGAACCGCTGTTATTAAGGGCGGCACCTACGCCTCAACCGGTTACGGCGTATATGTTTACAGCAGCGGCGGCACCATTACCGTTGAGGACGGCGTTGTGCAGGGCGGCGTGGCAGCCGTAAAGGCCGATGTAGATGACACTTATGGCACTCCCTCCACTGTGAAGATTCATGGCGGGGAAATCTCGGGCGCTTTGAATACGAACGGGAACACCAAGGCCGATATAGAGGTTTCCGGCGGCATTTTTGACCATGACGTTACGGCAAACGTGGTTCCCAGCGTCGCCAGGGATGGCGCGTTCGCAACGCTTACCTCCGGCGGAACCACCAAATATTATGTTGGCACGCCTGAAAAGGTCGCTTCCGACCTTGCCCGCACGGCCAAGGAAAACGATGTGATTAAGCTACAGCAGGGCAGTGTGAACCTTTCCGGCTTTTCCGTGCATGTGAAGGTTGAAAACGAGGGCGGCACGCTCACGCTGGACGGCGAGCCCGTGCAGCAGGGCTCCACGGCGACTGCGCATGTCTTTGGCACAGCCTGGCAATACGACGGCACAAATCACTGGCACGCCTGCTCCACCTGCGACGCCAGGAAGGATCTTGCCGCCCACACCAGCGACGCGGGCACTATAACCTCCGCCGGTGAGAAAACCTACCGCTGCACGACTTGCGGCGCGGTGCTCAAAACCGAGGTGATTTCCGCTCCCGCCTACGTGGTGCCCAAAACCGGCGACAGCAGCAATGTGCCACTGTGGCTCTCCCTCATGGCGCTTGCGGCCGCAGGCATGGGAGCCGCGACGCTCCTGATGAAGAAAGAGGGCTGGGCGAGGTAATCCGGGGCTGTTGGGCAGCCTTTGGCCTTTGCCCCGTGAAAATTTGCAGAAAAGGCTCGCTCCCGGTTCGAGGCTGGGAGCGAGTTTCTTTATGCCGTTTTTCGGGGAGAGGTTGTTTAGCTGCGATATTCCGTGGCTTGTCCACGCTTGCGGGGCAATCGCGTACAGCCGCTGCGCCAGCCCTTTCGGCTGGCGCGTTGCTCGCTTGGGCGGCGCTGCGGCGCGGGGTTTTGGGGCTCTGCCCCAAGCCCCGGCAGGGGTTGACGGAGGGAAGCGGTGGCCCTGTGGGCCTTTCGCCGTTGGCGAAAGCGACCCGCAGGATATCAACCGAAACGAGTGGAGGGCACGGCTAGTGCACTCCACGACGATTGAGGTTGCGGTTTTGAACCCCCTGCACCCCGCGAATTTTACCGTCTATACCTCACCTCACACCAAACCGATACACCGTCGTCGTATCATACACATCCTGGGGCCTAAGCACAATACTCGGGAAATGCGGCTGATGAATGGAATCCTGATAATGCTGCGTTTCCAGGCACACGCCCGCATACCGGCCATAATGCACGCCGCCCTTGCCCTCATGGTTCAGCCCGTTGCCCGTGTAGCACTGTACGCCCGGCTGGTCGGTAATCACGTCCATCGTGCGGCCCGTGCGGGGCGAGTACAGCGTGGCAATCACCTTGGTTTCGCGGTCGCGTCCGGTGCAGTAGTTAAAGTCAACGCCGCCCGCCATGGACATCGCCGGGCTATCGGCGGTCTTGTCCAGCACGTCCCCAATGCGGGTCATGGCGGAGAAGTTATAGGGCACCTCCTCCACGGGCAGCAGCCGTCCCGTGGGAATCAATCCCTCGACTACCTCGGTCACAAGGCTTGCGTTAATTTGCAGCTCCTGCTCCGCCACGGTGCCAAAGGCATGGCCGTCCAGGTTGAAATAGGCGTGGTTGGTCAAATTCACAATGGTGGTCTTATCCGTGCGGGCCTGGTAGTGAATGCCCAGCTCGTTACTCTCCGAAAGGGTATAGGTCACGGTCACGTCCAGCCTGCCGGGGAAGCCCTGGTCGCCGTCCTCGCTTACAAGGGTCAAAACCAAAGCGTTATTCGCCTCGTCGGGCTTTACCTGCCACATGCTCATGCCAAAGCCCTTTGTGCCGCCGTGCAGGCAGTTGCCGTGGCTGTTCTTGGGCAGGCAGTAGGTTTCGCCCTCCAAATCAAAGGTTCCGCCCTTGATGCGGTTGCCCACGCGGCCAATCAGCATGCCCATGCTGCCGGATTTGCCGCTGGCGTACACATCCACATTGTCAAAGCCAAGGTTGATATCATCCAGCCTGCCGTCGCGGTCCGGCATGAAAATTTTGGTGAGGATACCGCCGAAATCGCACACGGAGATGCTTGCGCCGCTTGCGTTGGTTACGGTATATTCCGTTACGGCCTCGCCCGCGGGGGTTGTGCCAAAGGGCTTTTTGGTAATGCTCATAGAAGGGAGCCTCCTTTATATTTTGTACGTCAACGGGGTATGGGTGTATTGTAGCCCATTCGGCCGGGCCGGGTCAAGGGGGGATTGCGTGGGGGCGCGGCTTGCCGTCCGCCCGGCCCCATGCTATAATGGGCGTGCCGGGCCCAGCCCGTTCAGGAGGAATGCAAATGAAGATTTCCAAAAAGGATGCGCTCACGTGGTTCCAATTTTTTGCCGAGCTGCCCGAGGACGAGCCCCTCATGCCCCGCCAGCAGGAGCTGGCCTACGCCGTTTTTGCCCAAATCGAGGACGCGGTGGACGCGCGCAACGAGCGCCTGATGAAGGAAATTCCGGGCCTGAAAACCCTCAAGGGCCGCACCTGCTACGTGGGCGGCGAGGACAGGTTCCCCAAGGGATGCCTGTCCTGCCTGATGGGCACGGGCCTGAGCGCCATACGCAAAACCAACAAGTGCAACCTCAACTGCCCCTTCTGCTATGATTATGGCGAGATGGACGCCATCCCGCCCATTGGCGAGGGCCTGTGGGAGATTGGCGGAACCAAGTTTTACGAGCGGGATTTGCCGTTGCTCCTGTCCGTCCAGAAGCATCCCACGGGGGTTTCCTACGTCTATCTGGAGCCCTTTATGGAGATTGAAAAGTATTACGGAATCATCCGCACCTTCCATGAGGCGGGCGTACACCAGCATCTTTACACCAACGGCACCCTGGCCACCCCGGAAACCCTGCGCGCGCTTGGCGAGGCGGGCCTGGACGAGCTGCGCTTCAACCTGGGCGCGTCCGGCTGCTCCGATCAGGTAATCGCCCTCATGGCCACGGCCAAGAAATACATTCCCCAGGTGGGCGTGGAAACGCCCATGACCCCCGCCTTCTACAAGGCGTTCCTGCAAAAAAAGCAGGCCGTTCTGGATACGGGCATCGATTTTATCAACTGCGCCGAGCTGCACCTCAACCCCAATAACATCGATAACTACGCCGGTGAAAGCCTCTACCTGTGCCGCCAGGGCTACGTATCGCCCATTTGGAGCCGGGAGATCACCTTCGCCATCATGCGCATGGCCGCGCAGGAGGGATGGAACCTGGTTGTGCACGACTGCTCCAACCACACCAAGTTTGCTCGCGACCTGAACCTGCGCGCCAAGGAGGGCGGCTGGTTTGGCGCCAGCAGCTACGGCTGTGAGTTTGACCGCATGCCCTACGCGGCCTTCCTGCCCGTTTTGCAGGACGACAGCCTGTCCTTCCTTGAGGAGGAGGAGCTGCCCCACGGCTACCGGCCCGGGGAATTGGTGTTCTAATCCTCGCGCAAAATAAAAGGACGATACGACCGCGGAGCGATATCTTCGCCGCCTCTCCCCGCGCCGTACCGTCTTTTTTTGATATCCTTTATGGCTGCTCCAGCGCCCTGCGCAAATCCGCCACGCGGCCATACACCCGCCCCGGGTTTTTGGCCTCCAGGGCCCGCGCGCCGGGGTTTGGCTGCCAGGCCGCGCTCATGCAGGCCACGCCCGCCCGGCGGCATGCGTCAATATCGCCCGTCGCGTCGCCAACATAGCAAAACGCTTCCCTGGGCACGCCGTATTTCCCAAGTAGGTATTCCATCCGTTCGGTCTTGTTGGGCTCCTCCTCCGAGCCGCACAGCGTTTCCTCAAAAACGCCGTTCAGCCCCAGCGCGTTAAGCGAAACCGCGCAGGTTGCCTCATGCTTTCCCGTAATCAGCGCCAGGATAACCCCTTCCCGCTTCAGCCACTCAAGCAGCTCGCGTATGCCGTCAAACGGCTCCGTCACCCGGCTGTGCAGGCGACTGTATTGGGCCTGGTAGTCCCGCCACGCGGGCTCCCAGCGGGCCCCCACGAGGGCCTTTATCATGCCCACCTCGTTAAGCCCGTACAGCCGCGTAACCTCCCGCTCCTCAAGCCTGTGCCCCACATAGGGCGAAACGCCTTCCACAAACGCCTCCATGCATAGGGGCAGCGTGTCCGCCAGGGTTCCGTCCATATCAAACGCGATCATCCGGTACATTGTAAAGCCTCTCCCTTCCCGGGCCGGGGCGCGCCGCCCCGCCCTGTGGAATACAGCATACCGAAAAACCTGTTCCATCACAAGGAACAGGCTGTTCCGTTTTACAGGCGGTTGGCAAGCGCCTCAATCACAAACAGCACGGGCGCCTGTGTGGTGGCGTTGTAACCGCCGCTGAGGCGGCGGCTTTGGAAGCGGCAGGAAAAATTCCAGTCCGACAGCTTTTCCAGCGTGGAGCCAGCGGCGTTTGTAATGCTCAGCACGCGGCAGCGCCTCCGCCGGAATTGCCGCGCCATTTCAACCGTCTCCGCGGTTTCCCCGCTTTCCGAAAGGGCGAAAGCAACGGTGTTTTCACAGGCATAGCGTTCAATGGGATAATGGGAATCCTCCAGGCTCATGGAAAGCTTGCCGAAATTGGAAAAGTGCCTGGCGCCGTACCGGGCCAGCGTGCCCGAGGAGCCAATGCCGAAGAAAATCACAAGCCCGGCCTGCCGCAGCGTTTTCACGGCAAAGTCCAGCTTTTCCTCAAAGGCGCTGGAATTGGCCCTTGCAAAAAACGCGGAAAGCGATTGCACATCCTCCAACGGCGGCCTTGCGGCAAGGGCCGCGCGCGCGTTTTGCAGGGCTCTTTTCATTTCGGCGTATCCGTCCAGGCCGTTTTTGCCGCAGAAGCGCAAAACGCTGGAAGGCGAGGTGTGCGTTTCGCGCGCCAGCTCGCGGATGGTCATATACTGAATTTTTTCAAGGTTTGCGGCGATATATTTATAAATGCACATATCGGTTTCGCCGTATTTCTGGATATCCTCATACGAAAACATGGAACGCCCCTCCCCGCTTACGGAGCGCGCCGCCCCTTGCTCAGCTCCCCTGCCTGTCCAGCGTGCGGATGCGGCCGCAGATCAGGTTGCACACATCCCCGGCAAGCTGTATCAGGCGGGAGTCGTTCATCAGCTCCAGCCGCTGGTCAAACCGGCCCGCGATGGCGCTGATTAAAAACGGCGTGCCCGTGAGCGCCGCCTCCAGGCTGGGAAACAACGGGGCCTCCATCGCGTCGGTAAAGATGCGCGCGGCACGGATTACCCCGCCTTCCACGTTCAGCTTTACCATAACCCCGCCCCAGGGAAAGCGCTCCGATATGCTGAAGGTGGAGGGCATGGCCTCGGGGTATATCCACGCGGGATCGGCAAAGCGGGCCGTCCAGCCCTCGATGGAGCGCCTGTCCAGCATCTGCTCGTCCAGCCAGGCGGGCTGCGCGCCGTATACGCGGGCAAACGCCCAGTACAGCGCCTGTTGCAGCGAATCCACCGTCACATCCCCGCAGAGGGAGCTAAGGTTCACCGGCGTTTCCGCCGGGCCGGGCCGGGCGGGCTGCGTGCCGGTAAGGTAACGGGCCCGTTGCTCCAGGTCGCAGTTTACCAGCAAAACGCCGTGGTGCATGGCCGCCGAACCGGCCTTGAAAAACGCGTTGCCGCAAAACATTCGGCCCCCCGCGTGCAAAACGGCGTGAGGCCCGCTTTGCGCCTGCACGCCAAACGCGCCCACGGCCATGCCCGCCACGCCAAGCTGGCGCGCCGGGTCAAACTGCGTTTTGGGCAACAGCAGGGTAAAGTTCAGCACGCCCGCGTCGTGGTAAGAGGCCCCGCCGCCCCCCAGGCGGCGCGCGATGTGTCCGCCCGAGGCCAAAAACGGGTCCACCTTGCATTCGTACAGCGGGTTCTGGCAGCGGCCTATCAGGATGCTGCGCTCATTTTGCCACAGGTGTAAAATGGCCGTGTCCTCCGGCAGCGTATCCATCAGATGCTTTTCTATGGCCTGGTTGCGGTAGGGGTCGCCCCCTCGCGCGATCAGGCAGGCGGTGCGTCGGATCATGCGGTTTCACGGCCTTTCAGTACGGGCGCTGTGCGCCCGCCGGTGATATCTATCTTTCTTTACTTCGCCATGAAACGCTCCATTTCCTGCGCGGGTTTCATTTGCACATTAGCCGAACGTCAATGAATTATTTTTTATAAATGTTCGTGTTTTTGCTTTACAAACAGTGTATTCTGGTGTATGATAGTGGCCGTAACTTCGGTAATCATTTAACTTACACACAGGAGGATGGAATCATTATGAAGAAGCTCGTTGGCATTCTGCTCGTGCTGTGCATGGTTCTGGGCGTGGCCCTGGCGCAGGCCGAGGGCGTACCCGCCGATCAGATCAAGGTTGGCTACATCTGCATTGGCGACGAGAACGAGGGCTACAGCGCCAATCACATCAAGGGCCTCAAGGAAGCCCAGGCTGCCCTTGGCCTCACCGATGACCAGATTATGATTAAGTACAACATTCCCGAAACCGAAGCCGCCTACGAGGCCGCCGTTGACCTGGCGGAAAACGGCTGCAACATCATCATCGCCACCAGCTTCGGCCAGGAGAGCTACGTGTTCCAGGCCGCCGCCGAATATCCGGACATCCAGTTCTGCCACGCTACCGGCACCGCCGCCAGCGCCAGCGAGCTTACCAACGTGCATAACTACTTCACCGCCATCTACGAAGCCCGCTACGTAAGCGGCGTGGTGGCCGGCATGAAGCTGGCCCAGATGATCGAGGAAGGCACGATCACCGCCGAGGAAGCCAAGATTGGCTACGTGGGCGCGTTCCCCTTCGCCGAGGTTATTTCCGGCTACACCAGCTTCTACCTGGGCGCGCGCAGCATGTGCCCCTCCGTTACCATGGAAGTGCGCTACACCAACAGTTGGGGCGATATGGCCCTTGAAAAGGAAACCGCCGAGGCCCTCATCGGCAATGGCTGCAAGCTGATCTGCCAGCATTCCGATACCGTTGGCCCCGCCACCGCCTGCGAAGCGGCCGGCGTGCCCATGGTGGGCTACAACATCTCCATGATTCCCACGGCTCCCACCCAGGCTTTGACCTCCTCCGCCTGCGACTGGGGCGCCTATGTGACCTTCGCCATCCAGTGCGTCATCGAGGGCAAGGAAATTCCCAAGGACTGGTGCTACGGCTACACCGACGGCGCTGTGCACATCACCGAGCTCAACGAGGCCGCCGTGGCCCCCGGCACCGCCGAGAAGGTAGCCGAGGTTGAGGCCGCTTTGAAGGCCGGCGAGCTGCATGTGTTTGACTGCTCCACCTTCACCGTGGGCGGCGAGCAGCTTACCAGCTACGCCACCGCTTATGGCCTGGAGGGCACGGAAATGGTTTCCGACGGCTATTTCCACGAGTCCGAGGTTCGCAGCGCTCCCTACTTCGATATCATCATCGACGGCATCAACGCTGTGGTTGAGCAGTAACTTCGCCTTTTTACCGGGCGGCAATGTCCTCACCCCACCGGGGCCCCGCGGCTCCGGTGGGCGGGCCATTGGCCGCCCCTTTTCTCTTTCCATCCCCCTATCATAATGGAGGTACGGTTCCTTGCAAACTGACGCTATGATCGAAATGCGCGGCGTCACCAAGCGTTTTGGCGCGGTGACCGCCAATGAGGACGTTGACCTGACCGTGCGCCGGGGTGAAATTCTGGCCGTGCTGGGCGAAAACGGCAGCGGCAAAACCTCGCTGATGAACATGCTTGCCGGTATCTATTTTCCCGACGCGGGGCACATCTTTGTGGACGGCCGCGAGGTGGTCATCCGCTCGCCAAAGGACGCCTTTACCCTGGGCATCGGCATGATTCACCAGCACTTTAAGCTGGTGGATGTGCTCACCGCCGCGGAAAACATCATTCTGGGCCTGCCCGGAAGGCTCAGGCTGGACATGAAGCAGGTGGAGCGCGACATTCGCGCGCTTACCGAAAAATACGGCTTCGAGATCGACCTGGAGCGCAAAATCTACGAAATGAGCGTGTCGCAGAAGCAGACGGTGGAAATTGTGAAAATGCTCTACCGCGGCGCGAACATTCTCATCCTGGACGAGCCCACCGCCGTGCTCACCCCCCAGGAAACCGACAAGTTGTTCCAGGTGCTTCGCAACATGCGCGACCAGGGGCACAGCATCATCATCATTACGCACAAGCTAAACGAGGTGCTTTCGCTCAGCGACCGCGTGGCCGTGCTGCGCAAGGGCCGCAGCATCGGCTCCGTCAATACCTGCGACGCCACCGAAATGAGCCTTACGGAAATGATGGTGGGCAAGAAGGTGGAGCTGGACATCGACAGGCCCGAGCCCGTAAACCCCGTGATGAAGCTGCGCCTGAGCGATGTGACCGTTACCGACCGCGAGGGCCGCGAGGTGCTCTCCCACGCCAATTTTGAAGCCTTCACCGGCGAAATTCTGGGCGTGGCGGGCATTGCCGGAAGCGGGCAAAAGGAGCTTTTGGAGGCCATCGCGGGCTTACAGCCGCACGTGCAGGGCCGCATCCAGTACCGCAACCGCAAGGGCCACATCAAGGAGCTTACCGAAATGACGGCCCAGGAGATCCGCGAGATCGGCATCCGGCTGGCCTTTGTGCCGGAGGATCGGCTGGGCATGGGCCTGGTGCCCTCCATGGGCATGACCGGCAACATGATGCTGCGCTCCTACAAGCAGGGGCATTCCTTCTTTTCCGAGCGCAAGCAGCCCCGCACGCTGGCCGAGCGCATCATGCGGGAGCTGGAGGTGGTAACGCCGGGCGTTGAGTGGCCCGTGGGCCGCATGAGCGGCGGCAACGTGCAAAAGGTGCTTGTGGGCCGCGAAATCGCCTCCGCGCCGCAGGTGCTGATGGTGGCCTATCCCGTGCGCGGGCTGGACATCAACTCCTCCTATACCATTTACCACCTGCTTAACGAGCAAAAGAAGAACGGCTCCGCCGTGATTTGCGTGGGCGAGGATCTGGACGTGCTCCTGGCCCTGTGCGACCGCATTCTGGTGCTGGCGGACGGC
Source organism: Clostridiales bacterium (assembly GCA_022769795.1). GTDB lineage: Bacteria > Bacillota > Clostridia > Christensenellales > Aristaeellaceae > Limiplasma. The sequence continues at coordinate 1,414 of JALEIQ010000036.1, read as the reverse complement.
CATGTGAGCGGCGTTGTGGACGCGCGCACCGCCACCAAGGAGCAAATCGGCCTGCTGATGACCAATCATACCGCAAAGGAGGCGCAAGCATGAGCAAGGAACCCCTGATGCATATCGTCAAGCGCGACGGCGTTTCCTTCTGGCGCGGGGCGTTGGTGCGGCTGATCGCGGTTTTGCTTTCGCTGATTGTGTGCGCGGTGGTGATTGTGGCGCTTACCGGCATGAACCCCCTGAGCGTGTACGCGGGCATCTGGAACGGGGCCATGGGCACCACGCGGCGCATGTGGGTTACGCTGCGCGACTCGGCCATCCTTCTGTGCATCGGCTTTGCGGTTTTGCCCGCCTTCCGCATGCGGTTTTGGAACACCGGCGCGGAGGGGCAGGTGCTGGTGGGGGCCATGGCCACCGCCGCCGTGATGATTTACGGCAAGGACTTGCCCGCGTGGGCGCTGTACACCCTATGCCCCCTGGCGGGCGTTTTGGCGGGCCTTGTATGGGGCGTGATACCCGCCTTCTTCAAGGCGCACTGGAACACCAACGAAACGCTCTTTACCCTGATGCTCAACTACATTGCCATGCAGCTTGTAAGCTTTGCCATCGTGTTTTGGGAAAACCCCAAGGGCTCCAATCACGTGGGGCTTATCAACAGCCAGTCCAAGGCGGGGTGGCTGCCCAGCATCGGCACAAACGGCTACCTGCTGCCCATCCTGATTGTGCTTGCGCTGATGGTGATCCTCTTTATATACATGCGCTATTCCAAGCAGGGCTATGAGATCGCCGTTGTGGGCGAGAGCGAGAACACCGCGCATTACGCGGGCATCAACGTACCCCGCGTGATTATCCGCACCATGGCCATCTGCGGCGGCATCGGCGGCCTGGCGGGCTACCTGCTGGCAAGCGGCGTGGGGCACACCATCTCCACCGGCCTGGCGGGCGGCCGCGGCTTCACCGCCATCATCGTGGCTTGGCTTGGCAAGCTCAACCCCTTTGCCATGCTGGTGGTGGCCTTCTTCCTGGTGTTTATGGAAAAGGGCTCCATTCAGATTGCCACGCAGTTCAACCTGAACGAAAACGCCAGCGACATTCTCACCGGCATTATTCTATTCTTCATTCTGGGCTGCGAGTTCTTTATCAACTACCGCATTGAGTGGCGCAAGCGTGCGCGCGAGGAGGTAAAGGCATGAACCTGATTGTTGTGTTTTTGCAAAAGGCCATCACGCAGGGCGTCGCCATCCTTTACGGCGCGAACGGCGAAATCATTACCGAAAAAAGCGGCAACCTGAACCTGGGCGTGCCCGGCATGATGTACATGGGCGGCGTTGCCGGGCTGATGGGCGCGTTTTTATACGAAAACAGCGTGGAAGTGCCCGTGCCCTTTGTGGGCATGCTCATCGCCCTGCTATGCGCGCTCGCG